>NZ_SIXC01000004.1 GCF_004309735.1 Desulfovibrio legallii | reverse complement strand
TCGGTCACGGGGATCCCATTCTCGGCCTGCTTCAAAATTCCCAAAATCTGGCTGTCAGAAAATCTGGACGCTTTCATGTAAAATCTCCGTTCGGGTCAGTATCGGAAATTCTACCCATAAACGCTACTTCTTTTTGGGAGGATTACCCACCCACTACTACGGCGAACGCAAAGGCTGCGCCGACGTTTCCTTTGAGCTGTGGCCCGGCGAGGTGGTAGCCATTGTGGGCGAGTCCGGCTCCGGCAAAAGTACCCTGTTGAGCCTCATTTCGGGCAGGCTGCCCCTGACCTCAGGCACGGTTGTGTACCGTGACGCCCTGGGGCATGCGCGCAACATGGGTTCCATGTCCGAAGGCGAGCGCCGCAGACTGCTGCGCACTGAATGGGGCTTTGTGCACCAGAACCCGCGCGACGGCTTGCGCATGCGCGTCAGCGCGGGCGGCAACATCGGCGAACGCCTGATGGCCTGCGGTGCGCGCCGTTATGGCGACATCCGTGAAGCCGGGCGCGGCTGGCTGCGCCGGGTGGAAATTCCCGAAGAGCGCCTGGATGACCGGCCTACGGCCTATTCCGGCGGCATGCAGCAGCGCCTGCAGATAGCCCGCAACCTTGTGTCGTCGCCCCGGCTGGTCTTTATGGACGAACCCACTGGCGGGCTGGACGTTTCCGTACAGGCCCGGCTGCTGGATTTGCTGCGCCACCTTGTGCGCGATCTGGGCCTGGCCGTGGTGCTGGTAACGCACGACCTGGCCGTGGCCCGCCTTCTGGCCGACAGGCTGCTGGTCATGCGCAGCGGCAACGTGGTGGAGGAAGGTCTTGCCGACCAAGTGCTTGACGACCCCCACCACCCCTACACGCAACTGCTTGTTTCTTCCATTCTGCAAGGATAGCCCGCCATGCATCAGACTCCGTTCCCTGCGCCCGCAGTATCCGCTACACCCGCCACGGATTCCAAACCGGATTCCGCCACGGGGCAAGTGATGCTTACGGTGCGCGAACTCGCCAAAAATTTCACCCTGCATGCCCAGGGCGGCGTGCACATCGCGGCTTTCAGCGGTCTGAATCTTGAAGCGTACGCGGGCCGCTGCCTTGTGCTGCACGGCCCTTCCGGAGCGGGTAAATCCACCCTGATGCGCTGCCTGTACGCCAATTACAAAGCCTGCTCAGGCAGTATTCTTGTACGCCACCGCAACGGCTTTGTGGACATGGTCACTGCCCGGCCCCGCGCCGTGCTTGATGTGCGGCGTGAAACCATGGGGTATGTGAGCCAGTTTTTGCGGGTCATCCCCCGCGTGAGCACGCTGGACATTGTGGCAGGGCAGTGTACGGCCCACGGCGAAGAGCGCAGCGCCGCGCGGGAAAAAGCCGCCGTGCTGCTGGACCGCCTGCATATTCCGCAACGCCTCTGGAACCTTGCTCCGGCCACGTTTTCAGGCGGCGAACAGCAACGCGTCAACATTGCGCGCGGTTTTATCCGGCACAGCCCCGTGTTGCTGCTGGACGAACCTACCGCTTCGCTGGACGCGGCCAACAAACGCACGGTGGTCACCCTGATCGCCGAGGCCAAGGCGCGCGGCAGCGCCGTTATCGGTATTTTTCATGACGACGAAGTACGCGAAGCCGTGGCTGACGCCGTTTTTCATCTGCAACCAGGAAGAAATCATGCCTCGTGAATATTGTATCGCCAACGCCCGCATGGTCACGGCCGACGCCGTTATTGAAGGGCACCTTTGCGTGCGCGATGGACGCATCCATGCCTTGGAAGCGGGCGCGCCGCCCATAAGCCGCGGGGTTGCCGTGGAGGACTGGGGGGGCGACTACCTGTTGCCTGGTCTTGTGGAACTGCATACGGACAATCTTGAAAAACATCTCATGCCCCGACCCAAGGTTATCTGGCCTTCGGCTCGCGCTGCCTTTCTGGCTCACGACGCGCAGATGGCGGCGGCCGGCATAACCACGGTGTACGACTCGGTATGCATTGGCGAAACCCAGGACAAAGGCCGCTACCTCATGCTGCGCATGGCTGTGGACGCCTTTACCGCCTGTACTTCGGGCAATCCCGCAGACACGGGCGTGCGGACAGAACACCGCCTGCATCTGCGCTGCGAACTTAATGACCCTAATATGTGGAGCATGTTCGAGCCCCTGTCGGCCACACCGGGGCTGGGGCTCATCTCGCTGATGGACCATACGCCCGGCCAGCGGCAATGGCGCAATACCGATGCCTACCGCACCTATTACAGCACCATACGCTCCTGGACGGAAGAGGAGTTCGCCAGCAATGTGGCCGAACTGCAGGAGCGCCAAAGAACATACACCCCGCTGCACACCGGCATGGTCACTGAATTCTGCACGGCGCACGGCGTACCCATGGCCAGCCATGACGACACCACCGTGGAAGACGTGAACCTGGCCCTGGGGCACGGCATCGTCATCAGCGAATTTCCCACCACCATAGAAGCCGCGCGACACGCACGCAATAACGGCATGACGGTACTTATGGGTTCGCCCAACGTGGTGCGCGGCAAATCTCATTCCGGCAACATCAGCGCTCTGGACGTGGCCCGCGAAGGGCTCCTGAGCGGACTTTCGTCCGACTATGTACCCATGAGTCTGCTGCACGGCGCTTTTGTCCTGCAGCGCGAGGCCGGGCTTTCCCTGCCCGACGCCGTGAGCATGGTCACGCGCCGTCCGGCCCAGGCCGTGGCCCTGACGGACAGGGGCGAACTGCGTCCCGGGCTCAGGGCCGACCTTGTACGCGTGGCCCTGCACGATGATCTGCCGGTAGCGCGCGAAGTCTACGTGCGGGGCAAAAAGGTGTTCTAATGGCGCAGTATCCCGGCCTGCTGGTCTATGTGGTGGGGCCTTCCGGCGTCGGCAAGGACAGCCTGCTGGCATTTGCCCGCGGCTGCCTGACGCACCGCACCGGGCAGGGGGACATCTGCTTTGTACGCCGTCACATCACTCGCCCCGCAGAAGCGGGGGGGGAGGACCACATAAGCCTGAGCGCAGAGGAATTTTCCCTCTGCGCGGAGCGCGGCGACTTTGTCCTGGATTGGGAAAGCCACGGCCTGCGCTACGGCATACACCGGCAGGTGCTTGACCTGCTGGAGCAGGGGCATGTGGCTGTGGTCAACGGCTCGCGTGGATATGCCCCGGAAGCCGCCCGTCGCATCAGCCCTCTGCTGGTGGTGGAAATAACCGCGCGGCGCGACATTTTGCGCCGCAGGCTTGAGCAGCGCGGCAGGGAGCAAAGGGAGGAGGTTGAAGAACGTCTGGCCCGGGCCGCAATACCGCTGCCGCATCTGCCCCACCATGTGCTGGTAGACAATTCCGGCGACCTTGAAACGGCTGGACGCATTTTTACGGAGATTATCAACCATGCCCGTCATTTTGCAACGTAAGGAGGCTTTCATGATCAACATAGAAAATCTCACCAGAACGTTCGGCAACAGTCGCGCGCTGGACAATGTCTGCCTGTCGGTGGCCGAAGGGGAAATGGTGGCTCTTATTGGCGCTTCCGGTTCCGGCAAGTCCACCCTGCTGCGCCACATTGCGGGCCTCACCGAGGCGGACAAAAACAGCGGCAGTGTGCATGTGCTCGGCAGCGTCATGCAGCGAGAAGGGCGCCTGGCCCGCCATGTGCGCCACCTGCGCACGAACATTGGCATGATATTTCAACAGTTCAACTTGGTGGACCGGTTGCCGGTACACACCAATGTCATGTTGGGCGCGCTGGGCAGGATACCTCTGTGGCGCTCTCTGCTGGGCCTGTTCCCGCATCAGGTGCGCGTAGATGCTCTCACGGCCCTTGGCCGCGTGGGCATTGCAGAAAAGGCCTTTCAACGCGCCTCAACGCTTTCGGGCGGGCAGCAGCAGCGGGCGGCCATTGCCCGCGCCATGGTGCAGAAAGCCAGGGTGCTGCTGGCCGACGAACCCATTGCTTCTCTTGATCCTGAGTCATCCCGAAAAGTTATGGAGCTATTGGCCGAGGTAAACCAGCAGGACGGCATCACTGTGGTGGTAACCCTGCACCAGGTGGACTTTGCCATTCGCTACTGCCGACGCACCGTGGCCCTCAAAGAGGGCTGCATCGTGTATGACGGGCCTTCCGATAGGCTTACCCCGGCCTTTTTGCGTGAAATTTACGGCGCCTCCAGCGAAGAGTTATTCGCACGCGCCACTGGCGGGGATGAAGAGCCGGCCCTTGAGCCGCGTCTTTCTCTGCGCCAAGCCTGCAATGCCGCATAACCAAAGTGTAATTAAGGAGATTATAGCATGAAACTGTTGCGACTGCTTACCCTTGCCCTCGTTTTGGCCGCTGCAGGCCTGCCCGCGCTATCGGCCCGGGCCGCTGAACCGAACGTGCTGAACTTCGGCATCATCAGCACCGAATCTTCCCAAAATCTGCGCACGCTCTGGGAGCCCTTCCTGAAACGTATGGAGCAGGAAACTGGGTTCAAGGTGCGAGCTTTTTTTGCCCCTGATTATGCGGGCATTGTTACCGGCATGCAGTATGGCAAGGTGCAACTGGCATGGTACGGCAACAAATCGGCCATTGAAGCCGTAGACCGCGCCGACGGCGAAATTTTCGCCCAAACGATGGATCAGGCGGGCATCGGCGGTTACTATTCACATTTGATCGTGAACAAAGATTCTCCTTACAATTCCGTGGATGACATCCTGAAAAACGCCAAGAACATCACGTTCAGCAACGGCGACCCCAATTCCACCTCTGGTTTTGTCATTCCCGGCTACTACGTGTTCGCCAAAAACAACATAGAACCTAAAACGGCCTTCAAGCGTACCCTGAATGCCAATCATGAAACCAACGCCCTGGCCGTGGCCAACAAGCAAGTGGATCTGGCAACCAATAACAGCGAAAGCCTTGAACGTCTGCGCACCACCCACCCTGAAAAGGCCGGACTTATCAAGATCATCTGGACTTCGCCCCTGATCCCCGGCGACCCGCTGGTGTGGCGCAAAGACCTGCCCAAAGAAACCAAGGATAAAATCGCCAAGTTTTTTTTCAACTTCGGCGTCACCGGCCCGCATAAAGCTGCAGATCTGAAAATTCTGGCCAACCTCGGCCTGGCCCCTTTCAAACCCGCCAATAATGACCACTCCATCCCCATTCGCCAGGTGGAATTGTTCAAGACGCGCGTCAAGATTGAAGGCGACGGAAGGCTCAGCGCTGCGGAAAAGAAAGCCCAATTGGCAAAAGTGGACGAAGCCCTTGCTACGTTGAATGCTCGCGCCGAAGCCATCAAAAAAGGTTCATAACGCCCCACCTACGCCAAAGGCAGCGCGCCCCGGCCGCAGTGGGCTACCCCATGTTGCGGCCGGGTCTGCGCCTTTCAGCTAGAGCAGTTAGCGAATGAAATGAGCTAACTGCTCTGCAAGGATTTTCTTGAAAATCCTTGCCACAAAATGCGAGAAGGCAGGCTTTTGCCTGCCGTAAGCGAGCATTTCAAGTGTTGCATGCTCTAAAAGGATATTTCATGACAGCATCCGCACAACACACGCCGGTCAACCGACCCTGGTTTTCGCTGCTGGGTTGGGGCATCTGCCTTTCCCTGCTGGTCTGGTCGTGGGGAGGGGCAGAAATGAACCCCGCGGCCCTGTTCACTGACGCCCGAAACATGGGCTCGTTCGCGTGCGAATTTTTTCCCCCCGATTTTTCCGATTGGCGACTTTATATCAAGGAAATGGTGGTCACCATCCAGGTGGCCCTTTGGGGCACGGCCCTGGCGGTGATCTTTGCCGTGCCCCTGGGCATTCTCAGCTCGGACAACCTCGTGCCCTGGTGGGTTTACCAGCCCGTGCGACGGATTATGGACGCCTGCAGGGCCATCAACGAAATGGTTTTTGCCATGCTTTTTGTGGTTGCCGTAGGTCTTGGCCCCTTTGCGGGCGTGATGGCGCTTTTTGTGCATACCACGGGCATTCTTGCCAAACTTTTTTCCGAGGCTGTAGAAGCCATTGACCCCCAGCCGGTGGAAGGCATGCGCGCCACTGGGGCGTTGGCTATTGAAGAAATTCTGTACGGCGTCATCCCCCAGGTGCTGCCCCTGTGGATATCCTTCTCGCTCTACCGGCTGGAATCCAACATCCGGTCGGCCACCGTAGTAGGTATGGTGGGGGCTGGCGGCATTGGCGTGGTACTGTGGGAGATGATCCGCGGGTTCTATTTTCCCCAGACATCGGCCGTCATGCTTGTCATTATTGCGGTAGTGGTGGTTTTTGACATGATTTCCCAATTCATTCGCAAGCGCTTTGTATAATATGCAATACCGTTATGCCGTTTATTACGTCCCTGAGGAACACAGCCCACTTTACTCCGCGGGTTCCGCCCTGCTGGGCTACGACGCGCTCAGGGGACAGAACGTGCCTGCCCCCTCGTTGCCCCTGCCACGCGATCTGCCGCACAACCTGTCGTGGGATGCCCTTGTGGCGGAACCCATGCGCTATGGCCTGCACGCCACGGTAGTGGCTCCCTTTTTTCCGCTGTGCGACAAAGAAGATGCGCTCACCGACACCCTGAGCCTCTTCTGTAAACGCCTGGCGGCTGTGCTCACTCCTCTGCGGGTAGTGGAGCACCGGGGTTTTCTGGCGCTTATGCCGGATGCGGCCACTGCGGCAGGGCGCAGAGCCCAGACGGCCTTGCGCCATATGGCGGGTGAAGCCACACGCGTGTTCGCACCGCTGCGCAGGCCGGCGCCCGAAGCTGAACTCCTACGCAGAGCTAAAGGGTTGACCGGGCGGCAACTCTCCCTCCTTCGCACCTGGGGATACCCATATCTCTTTGAAGAATATGACTTTCATATCACCCTCACCGGGCCGTCAACGGCTTCGCCAGCCCTTTGCGCAGTGGTGGCCGCCTACCTTGCCGACGCCATAGCCCAGCCACAGAGCGTGGCGCACCTGTGCCTGTGCCGCCAGCCTGTGGATGCGTGTCATGAACCGGGAAAACCCTGTACCGGGCGGTTCAGGGTTCTGGAATCCTTTCCTCTGAACAGCGCGGGTGTGCAACAATGAGCCTAGAGCAGTTTACGAATGAAATGAGCTAACTGCTCTGCAAGGATTTTCTTGAAAATCCTTGCCACGAAATGCGAGAAGGCAGGCTTTTGCCTGCCGTAAGCGAGCATTTCAAGTGTTAAATACTCTAGGGCACGGGGCAGTGCTGCTGCCAGGGGTACGCGTGGGCAACGGCGCGGCCATCGGCGCGGGCAGCATCGTCACCAAGGACGTACCCGCCTGGCACATTGTGGTGGGCAACCCTGCCCACGAGCTGCGTCCGCGTTTTGCCGACCCGGCCGTGGCCCTGGGGCTGGAACGCCTGGCATGGTGGAACTGGCCCGAAGAAACCCTGCGGGCGCGCTGGAAACTGTTTCAACTGCCGGCGGAAGATTTTTTATGTAAAGCCCAGGAACTGGCCGAAGGCTGAAAAACACGCAAGCGCTGTTGCAGCCTTTGTGGGAGGAAGGACGCAGGTAGAAATACCTGCGTCCTTTTTTCGTTTGGGAAAAAGGGGTTGCGCCAAGAAAGGAGCGGACGCCTTTTCCGGACCGCGCTGCCCCTTTCTTTGAGATAGCCCAAGCAACCCCGGCGAAGCCCATAGCTTCGCGTCAAAGTTTTTTTGCTCTCCGTGAAAGGCGCTACCCCAGGCACGCGGTTTTCAGCTGTCCGCAGGCGGCCTTAATGTCCTGCCCCTTACTTTTGCGGACAATGGCGGTGACGTGGCGATCCCAGAGGCAGCGTTCAAAGGCCAGGACACGTTCCGGGCTGGGCGCCACGTAGGGGGATCCTTCGGTGGGGTTGTAAACAATGAGGTTGAGCTTGGCTTTAAGATCGGCCAGCAGGCGCGCCAGCTGGCGGGCGTGTTCCAGCCCGTCGTTGACGCCGCCCAGGAGCAAATATTCAAAGGTAATGCGCTCGCGGGTTTTGAGCGGGTAAGATTTGAGGGCCGCCAGCAGATCCGGCAGGGGCCAGCGGGCCGCCTTGGGCATGAGACGGGCGCGCAGTTCCTGATTGGGGGCGTGCAGGGAAACGGCCAGAAAGGCCAGGCCGCTTTCGCCCAGCTGGCGCAGGCCTTTTTCCAGGCCGCAGGTGGACACGGTGATGCGGCGGGGGGAGAAGTTGAGCCCCTTGTCGTGGTTGAGGCTCTGGAGGGCGCGCAGCACCTCGGTCAGGTTGCCGAGGGGTTCGCCCATGCCCATAAAGACCAAGTTGCGCAGCACGGGCCAGTCCGGACGGGTATCGCCCAGGTGCTGACGCGCCACCAGAATCTGACCAAGAATTTCGCCCATGGTCATGTTGCGTTCCAGGCCCATGCGGCCCGTGGCGCAGAAGGTGCAGCCCATGGCGCAGCCCACCTGACAGGAAAGGCACTGGGTCCAGCGGCGCACGCCCTCGCGGGAATCGGAGGGGATGAGCACGGTTTCCACCTGCGCGCCGTCGGCCAGACGCAGCAAAAACTTGGTGGTGCCGTCGGCGCTCTGCTCCACGGCGTCCACCGTGGGCCAGGTGATGACGGCGGCGGCGGCCAGACGTTCCCGGCAAGCCTTGGAAACGTCGGTCATGGCATCGAAGCTGCGGGCCATTTTCTGCCACAGCCACTGCCAGATCTGCACGGCGCGGAAGCGGGGTTCACCCAGCTCCGTGGTCATCCAGGCTTCCAGTTCGGGCAGGGTCAGGTTGAGGATGTCGCGCATGAAGGGGCTTACCCCACAGCCTTACGGGCGTAGTCGCGCACAAAACCCACGGCCGAGTCCACGTCCGTCACCTCGCCGGCGATCTGGGCCTGGAGCAGGGCGTCGCGGATGACGCCCACCAGCGGGCCAGGGGCCAGCTTGGTTTCGTTCATGATTTCGTTGCCGTTGAGCAGGGGTTCCAGCATCTGTTCCGGGGTTTCGGCCCGGTCCAGGTACTTCATATTGTGGTTGAAAGAGGTGGGGATGCCGTCGCGGGCCTTGAGGTCCGCCCTGGCCATGGCGATGAGTCGGGGATATTCGTCCAGGGCCTTGAAACGGCGGATGCCCCTGTCCGTCATCATGAAGTGGAAGCGCATATGATGGCGCACCAGGTGGCAGAGCAGGTCGATGTCTTCTTGGGCAAAGTGCAGGCGGCGCAGGATCTTACGGGTAACCTTGGCCCCCACGCGGTGGTGCTGGTAGTAGGTCCACTGGCCGTCGAAAAATTCGCCGGTGTAGAGCTTGCCCACATCGTGAAAAAGCATGGCCATGGTGCCCAGCCAGTCGTAGTGGAAGTCTTCTTCGGGATAGTGGCGCATGCAGGCCAGGGTGTGCTCAAAGACGTTTTCCGTATCCCCTTCCTTGTTGCGCATCTGGGTGAGACAGGAAAGGGCGGCCACCTCAGGGATCAGGCCCTGAAGGATGTGGGCGTCATACAGCAGCCGCACGAAGCGATACATGGATTCGGCCGCCACCTTGCGCCATTCGTCCATGATGTCCGTGGCGGGCACATAGTCCAGCACGCGGGCGGAGGCCCGCACAATGGCCAGCCAGGTATTGGGCTCAATGGGCAGGTCAAAGTTGGCCGCAAAGCGCAGGGCGCGCACGGCCAGCAGGTAATCGTGACGCAGCGTTTCGTCCGGCAGGCCCGTAAGGCGGATGGCCCCGCCCTTGAGGTCGGCAAAGCCTTCGTAGGCGTCGCCCGTGCGTTCCGGGCTGCCAAAGCCCGTAAGCCGCAGGTCGAGTTTTTCCTCCTGGCTCATGCGGTCGATCATGGTGGGGGTAACGCGCAGCAGGGAAAGCTCCGGGTGCCCGGCGGCGGCCACCTCCAGCGGATAAAAACGGTAGGTGACGCCGTCCTGCTCCATGACGGCCAGGGCGCGCTTTTCCCGTTCGGGCACGGCCGCGGGGAAGAGGCGCACCAACGTATCCAGATCCGGTTCACAGGCGATATCCACGGCCGGGACCCCACCCTGGCGCAGCAAATGCTCCTGCAGGGGGGCGTTGATCACATGCGCGTCATAGCCGTTGCGCAAAAAGGTTTTGCAAATGGTTATGGCGTCTTTGAGGGCTTGGTGCATGGAAATCTCCTTGCGAAAATGGAAACGTGCGTCCCCTACTATGCCCGCCGCAGGGCGTGAACGTCAAGCTGGACGCGCCCTTGCCGGGGCGCGTCCGTGTCTTTGGCATACGCATGCGGGGGGGGCGCCGCTCCGCCCGGCCCCTGCCGGCACTACAGCGAAGGCATGCCCAGCAGCATCCTGGCTGAAACCACCACCTGCATAATGACCTGCGAAATGTCCTTGACGGCCTGCATGCTTTTGGATTCCACCTTGGGCAGGATCATGATCTGGTCGCCGGGGCGGATATCGTCGTCGTCCTGGGTCACGGCTCCGTTCTGGTGCAGCACCAGCACCTTGTCGTGGTCGGCCCGGTTGGTGTAGCCGCCGGCGCCCTTAATGTAGTCCGCAGCGTCTTTCTTTTTGTTCCAGAGCAGGGCCTGGGGCATCATGACCTCGCCGCTCACCAGCACCACGTCGCTCTTGGTGGGGATGACAATGACGTCCCCGTCTTCCAGCGTGAGGTCGGCCTTGTCCGGCCCGCCGTCCAGCACCACCACGCCTTCGGGTTCCACGGCCTTGGCGCGCTCTACAAATTTGGAGACCATTTCGGCCTCCTTGGCGCGGATCTGCGCTTCCTCCGCACTGCCCGAAGAGGCGGTGAGGGCCGTTTCCTCCAGGCGGCGCAGGGAGTCGGCAATGGCTTTTTTCTGCCGGGCGGCCACACTTTTGCGTTTGATGTACATGGCCGCCAGGTTGGCCCGGCCCGGCTCCACGGCAATAAAGTTCTTCACCTCGGCCAGCCGCGCCCCTTGCCGCACGGGAAAGCGCGAAGCCCCGCGCACGGCCCCCTGCACTTCTACCATAATGGTGTTGCCGGGCGCGTCGGCAATAAACTGCACCTGATCGCCGTCTTCCAGCTTCAGGCTGCGCAGTTCGCGAATGGGCAGATACGTGCTGTAGGGCGCGCCGTTGCGCGTGCCGGAAAGCGCCACATGCGAGGCGCTGCCCAAAGGTTCGGCCAGATCCATGAGGGCCGCGCCCGTGGCCTTGCCCTTGGGAAATTCAAACAGCGCCGCGTTGCGTACGGCCCCCACGGCCGCCACGCTGGGGCCTTTGTCGCCCACCACCAGCGTGTCGCCCTCCTGCACGCGCACGGCCGGCAGCACGCCCTTGCGGGCAAAAGGGTAGAGATCAAGGGTAGCCACGGTCACGTTGTTGCGGATCAAGCGGATATCGCGGTAACTGCCGCGCACTGGGTCCAGACCGCCAGCCTTGTCCAGAAAGCTCAGCAGCGGGTCGCCGGGCGTGCCCGTGTAACGGCCGGGTCGCTGCACGCCGCCGGTAACAAACACGGCCACGGGCCGGGCGTCCAGAGGTGCGGCGTAGATCTGCACGTCCCCGTGGCCGGCGGCGGCCAGCTTGCTGCGCAACGCTTCGGCCAGTTTGTCGTAGCCCAGACCGGCCACAGGGATGGCCCCCACCTGGGGCACGTCCAGATGCCCGTCGTCAGCCACGGCCAGGGTCTGATCCACACGGACGTCGCCGCCCCAGAGCCGCAGAACCACCCGGTCGCCGGGCATGATGACGGACGTATCCTTGGCGTCCTTGGCCTGGGAGAAATGCCCCTGAAACAGATTGGCGGCATAGGGCTGCGGCGCACTGGCCGCCAGGGCGGGACCGGCCGGAGCGGCAACACCCCACAAAGCCAGCAGAAGGACGGAAATAATTGTGTGGAACATGATGGTTACAATGCAATAATTACGGGCTTGCATGGCCCCCAGAGGTGCCGGGCACGACGCCGCGAAAACCGCGCGGCAACCGCTTGCCGCGCGTCTGATTCATAAACTTCTTCGCCAAATTTTGCCAGGGGGAAAAGGGCGCCCGCATTGGCAGGATCCGCCGAACGCTACCAATCTGTGCCAGGGGCCGCCCCACGCCGACCGTYCCRGCGCGGGAYGGATTTTRTTCCCTGGCAAGGAAAAAAACGGTTCCGGGGTGGGCATAGTACGCCTTGGTACAGGCCCGGCGCGAAACCACTTATGGCAGGATCCGCCGAACGCAGCCAATCTGTGCCAGGGGCCGCCCCACGCCGACCGTYCCGGCGCGGGAYGGATTTTRTTCCCTGGCAAGGAAAAAAACGGTTCCGGGGCGGGCATAGTACGCCTTGGTACAGGCCCGGTCCGGAACCGTTTTTTGACGCCGCCAGGGGGCAAAAGACGCCCGCGCCACGCTATTGGGAAAGGCCCGCCCCCCAAACCCGCGGAGCCATGTTCCAACGGCCCTGGGCGTCGCGACAGATGACCACCACCTCGGCCTCACGCTGGCCGGAAAGCGCCGTGCCGCGTTTGCATTCCTCGCCTTTGGCGGAGACAAAGCTCTCCCCCATGCTCAGGCGCACGTTTTTGCCAAAGTCCGGGTCGTCCAGGGTTGTGCTGTCGCCGGGGGCAGCCCCGATCATATAGGCCATGAGCGGGCCGGGCGGGGTTTCCGGCTGTTCCGGCGCGCCGCCGAAGCCGCAGCCGTAAAGCGCCAGTGCCGTCAGAAGCGTCAACAGGACCGGCAGCCGGGCATGACCGCCGTCCGCCCTGCGGGCCGCAGCCTTGGTGTGCGCACGCAATCCTTTCATGAAAATTTCCCTCCGTGGGCCTTCTGCCAATTCCGGGCAGCGTAAAACGCATGACAGCGGATTTTTATGCAAAATCCGCCGGCGCCGCCCGCGCGGATCGTTGACCGCTTTTTCCCTTTCCCCTTAGACAGAGAACCTCCCGGCTGTCAATGTCCTTGCCGGGGAAAGGGGCCGGCGCGCGGCGTTAATAGTCACGCTTTTTGTAAAAATGGGGAAAATATGAATTAATATTATTAAAAATCATTATGTTATAGTGTCCACCCTTTATAAATTCCGTATTTTATTTTGCATTTTATTGTGACCATGCTATTATCTGCACAATCTCTCCAGCAGAATCGGAGAAAATATGCCGAAATTGCCGATGAAAACCATCCACGTGCAGGACGCCGTGGGCAGTGTGCTGTGCCACGACATTACGCGCATTGTGCCCGGAGTGGAGAAGGGCCCCGTCTTCCGCAAAGGCCATGTGGTGCGCCCCGAAGATATTGAAACCTTGCTCAATGTGGGCAAGGAACATCTCTATGTTTTTGAGCCCTTGCCCGGCATGGTGCACGAAAACGACGCCGCCGCCCGCATTGTGGCTGCCGTAGCCGGGGCCAACCTTTCTGCTGCGGATCCGCACGAGGGCCGCATAGATTTGCGGGCCTCCTGTGACGGGCTGTTGCGCATTGACGTGCCCACGCTCAACAGCATCAACGGTCTGGGCGAAATTTCCGTGGCCACCATCCACAGCCTGCAGTGGGTGCGCAAAGGGCGCGCCGTGGCGGGCACACGGGTGGTGCCGCTGATGATTGAGGACGAAAAACTGCGCCGCCTGGAGACCCTGGTACAGGCCCCGGTCATTGAGGTGCTGCCCCTGCGGCGGGCCAAGGTGGGCATAGTAACCACGGGCAGTGAAGTATACTACGGCCGCATTCAGGACGCCTTTGGCCCGGTGCTGCGCAAAAAATTTGCGGATCTGGGCAGCACGGTTCTGGGGCAGACCCTCACCAGCGACGAAGTGTCCATGACCGCCGGGGCCATTGCGGATTTTCTGCAGCAAGGGGCGGATCTTGTCGTGGTTACCGGCGGCATGTCTGTGGACCCGGACGACCGCACGCCCAGCGCCATCCGCGCCGCCGGGGTGGAAGTGCTGAGCTACGGCGCGCCCGTCTACCCTGGGGCCATGTTCCTGCTGGGCTATGCCGCCGGATCTGCCGGACGGGTGCCCGTGCTGGGGCTGCCCGGCTGCGTCATGTACCACAAAGCCAGTATTTTCGACCTGATCGTGCCGCGCCTGCTGGCGGGGCTGGAGGTCACGGCCGCCGACATAGCGGCCTTGGGGCACGGGGGCTTCTGCTCCCAGTGTCCGGAATGCCATTACCCCGTTTGTCCTTTCGGCAAGTAGGCCCTGCGGCCCCGTAAAGGACGGACGGCCCCGCCTGCGCCCTGCCCCCGGGGCGGCGCGGGACGGGGAGGCGCACGGACCGCACGGCCCGTAGCGCACCGGCCCCGCAAGGGGTGCGCGCCCATGGCGTAGGCGCGCTGGTATCAATATGAGAGCGATTTCGTCAGGAATCGCCCTTGGTGCGGTACAGCCCGCCCCCCGCCTTACGGAAGCGTGGACGGAAGGGGGCACTGCCGCGAGGCACGGCGCAAAGCGCGCCATCACAACAGGGTTTTCGCCGTCGCGGACGGCGAAAACGGGGGCAGGCATCGGCCCCGAGCGCGGGACTGCCGCGCCGGCATACTATTCACAGGCATCAATCCCAAGGAGTCGCGCATGGAGACGAAAACGCTTGTTATCAACGGCATCCCCCGCAGGCTGCTGATCAACCCCGAAGACACGCTGGTGGATGTGCTGCGCAGCCAGTTGCAGCTGACCAGCGTGAAAGTGGGCTGCGGCAAAGGCCAGTGTGGCGCCTGCACGGTCATTCTGGACGGCAAGGTGGTGCGGGCCTGCATCATCAAGATGAGCCGCGTGCCTGAAAACGCCGCCGTCACCACCCTGGAGGGCATCGGCACGCCCTCCTGCCTGCACCCGCTGCAGCATTCGTGGATCTACCACGGCGCGGCGCAGTGCGGCTTCTGTACGCCCGGCTTCATTGTTTCGGCCAAGGGTCTGCTGGACACCAACCCCAACCCCAGCCGTGAAGACGTGCGCGATTGGTTCCAGAAGCACCACAACATCTGCCGCTGCACGGGCTACAAACCCCTGGTGGACGCCGTCATGGACGCCGCCGCCATCATGCGCGGCGAAAAGACCCTGGACGACGTCACCTTCAAGATGCCGGCGGATGGCCGCATCTGGGGTTCCACCATGCCCCGTCCCAGCGCCGTGGCCAAGGTGACGGGCACCGCTGAATTCGGTGCTGACGCCGCCTACCGCCTGCCGGCAAACACCCTGCACATGGCTCTGGCCCAGGCCAAGGTTTCGCACGCCAACATCAAGGGCATTGACACCTCCGAAGCCGAAAAAATGCCCGGCGTCTTCAAGGTGCTGACCCACAAGGACGTCAAGGGCAAAAACCGCATCACGGGCCTGATCACCTTCCCCAGCAACAAGGGCGACGGTTGGGAGCGGCCCATCCTCAATGACACCAAGATCTTCCAGTACGGCGACGCGCTGGCCATCGTCTGCGCCGATTCCGAAGCCCACGCCCGCGCTGCGGCCGAGAAGGTCAAGTTTGATCTGGAGCTGCTGCCCGAATACATGAGCGCCCCCGAAGCCATGGCCCCGGACGCCATTGAAATTCACCCCGGCACCCCCAACGTCTACTACGACCAGTTTGAAGAAAAAGGCGCGGATACCGCTCCCTTCTTCAATGACCCCAACAATGTGGTTATGGAAGGCGACTACTACACCCAGCGCCAGCCCCATCTGCCCATCGAGCCCGACGTGGGCTACGGTTACATCAACGACAAGGGCCAGGTGGTCATCCACTCCAAGTCTGTGGCCATCCACCTGCACGCCATGATGATCGCCCCCGGTCTGGGTCTGGAATTCCCCAAGGACCTCGTCCTGGTGCAGAACACCACCGGCGGCACCTTTGGCTACAAGTTCAGCCCCACCATGGAAGCCTTGCTCGGCGTGGCCATCATGGCCACGGGCCGTCCCTGCCACCTGCGCTATAACTATGAGCAGCAGCAGTGGTACACGGGCAAACGCTCGCCCTTCTGGACCACCGTGCGCATGGCCGCCAACAAACAAGGCAAGATCCTGGCCATGGAAACAGACTGGAGCGTGGACCACGGCCCCTACTCCGAATTCGGCGACCTGCTCACCCTGCGCGGCGCCCAGTACATCGGCGCGGGCTACGGCATCGCCAACATCCGCGGCAAGGGCCGCACCGTGGCCACCAACCACTGCTGGGGCGCCGCCTTCCGCGGCTACGGCGCGCCGGAAGCGGAATTCCCCTCCGAAGTGCTCATGGACGAACTGGCCGAAAAGCTGGGCATGGACCCCTTCGACCTGCGTGAGCTCAACTGCTACCGTGAAGGCGACACCAACCCCTCCGGTCAGGTGCCCGAGGTCATGAGCCTGCCCGAAATGTTCAAGCAGATGCGCCCCTATTATGAAGAAGCCAAAAAGCGCGTCAAAGCCCGCTCCACCGCCGAAGTCAAACGCGGCGTGGGCGTAGCCCTGGGCGTGTACGGCTCCGGCCTGGACGGCCCGGACACCTCCGAAGCCTGGGCGGAACTCAATGAAGACGGCACGGTGACCGTGGGCAACTCCTGGGAAGATCACGGCCAGGGCGCGGATTCCGGCACCCTGGGCACGGCCCACGAAGCCCTGCGGCCCCTGAACCTCACCCCCGACCAGATCCACCTGGTCATGAACGACACCAGCAAAACCCCCAACTCCGGCCCGGCCGGCGGTTCGCGCTCCCAGGTGGTCACGGGCAACGCCACCCGCGTGGCCTGCGAAATGCTCCTTGAAGGCATGCGCAAGCCCGATGGCGGCTTCTTCACCTATGCGGAAATGAAGGCTGAAGGCCGCCCCGTGCACTATGACGGCAAGTGGACCGCACCGGCCAAAGACTGCGACGCCAAAGGCCAGGGCGAACCCTTTGCCTGCTACATGTACGGTCTGTTCCTGGCTGAAGTGGCTGTGGAAGTGGCCACGGGCAAGACCACGGTGGAAAAGCTCGTCTGCGTGGCCGATATCGGCAAGCTCTGCAACAAACTCATTGTGGACGGGCAGATCTACGGCGGCCTGGCCCAGGGCGTGGGCCTGGCCCTCTCTGAAGACTATGAGGACATCAAGAAGCACAGCACCCTGGCGGGCGCGGGCGTGCCCACCATCAAGATGATTCCCGACGACATGGAAATCGTCTATGTGCAGACCCCGCGCAAGGACGGCCCCTTCGGCGCTTCCGGCGTGGGCGAAATGCCCCTTACCGCGCCGCACCCGGCCATCATCAACGCCATTTACAATGCTTGCGGCGCGCGCGTGCGGCACCTGCCGGCGCGGCCCGAAAAGGTCTTGGAGGCCATGCCCAAGTAAGGTAAACTGCCTCTGTGCCCACACCAGCGGGGAGGGGCCCTTGCAGGGCCTCCCTCCCCGCTTCCCCAGGGCCCCCGGCACACAGCGCCCCATGCTGCCGGAGGCGAAATTTTTGCCGCGGGGTGTGGGGGGAGGGCGCTTGCCGAAAAGCGCTCCTTCCCCCAAAGTGTTTTTACCCCCTGCGCAAGCGAGTGTCCGCCATGATGGATCAGAAGCGTCTGCACGAAATTGAGGCCCGCTGTACCCAGGAAAGCCCCCCCCGCTGTCGGGCGGCCTGCCCCTTTGACCTGGACGTGCGCGCCTTCATGACCCACATGGCCGCAGGCCGCGTGAGCGAGGCCCGCAAGCTGCTGGAGCGGCATTTGCCCCTGCCGGGGGTGTTGGCCCGGCTCTGCGACCACCCTTGTGAAGAAGTCTGCCTTCGCCGCGACCTGGGCGGCAGCGTGGCCATGCACGGGCTGGAACTTTCCTGTATGCTCACGGCGGGCCAGCAAAGTCGCCCCCTGCCCCTGCCCCCCAAGAAAAAACGGATGGCCGTGGCGGGTGCGGGGCTGACCGGCCTGGCCGCGGCCTGGGATCTTTCGCGCAAGGGCTACCCGGTCACGGTCTTCCACACGGATGCTCCGGAATCCGCCCTGCTGGCCGCCTATCCCGTGCTGGCGAGCGCCGGTCTGGACAAAGATTTTCTGGCCGAGGACATGGCCCTGCTGACCCGCCAGAAGGTGCGCTTTGAACTGGCGACCCTGGACGCGGCCCTGGCAACGCGCCTGGCTGAAGAATTTGACGGTGTGCTGCTGGACGCGGACGCCGCGCCGGACCTGGCCCCGGCCCAGACGGACGTGGACGCGGAAACCCTGCTCTGGCGCGACAACCTCTGCTGCGCGGGCTGGAAAAATCGCACGCCCACGGGCCACGCCTACGCTTCACCTGCAACCCAGGCCGGACAAGGCCGCCGGGCGGCGCAGACCCTGGATCGCCTGGTGAGCGGCGTTTCCCTCACCGCCGCACGGGAAAAAGCGCAAGGCCCCCTGCACACGGATATCACAGGCATTGCGCCCAATCCCCGCCGGGAACCAGCGGGCCTCACCCACACCCCTGAAGAAGCCGCGCAGGAAGCCGCGCGCTGCCTGCAGTGCCAGTGCCTCATCTGCGTCAAAGAGTGCGTCTACCTGCAGAAATACAAAGGGTATCCGCGGGTCTACGCCCGGCAGGCGCACAACAACGCCTCCATTGTCAAGGGCCTGCACACGGCCAACGCCATGATCAACGGCTGCGCCCTGTGCGGCCAGTGCGAAGAGCTCTGCCCGGAAAATTTCTCCATGGCCGAACTCTGCCTGGCTGCCCGCGAAGACATGGTGGAACGCGGCTTTATGCCGCCCACGGCCCACGAATTTGCCCTGGAAGACATGGAAAACGCTTCGGGACCGGAGTGCGCCCTGACTCTGCCGGACCCATCTTTGCCCCAGGGCGTGGCCCCGGCCTGGGCCTTTTTCCCAGGCTGCCAGCTTACGGCCTCACGCGGGGAGCAGGTGGCGGCCCTCTATGCCCGGCTGCGGGAGGCTTTTGCCCACGACCCCACGCCAGGAGTGGGCATCATGCTTGCCTGCTGCGGCATCCCGGCCCGCTGGGCCGGACGCGCCAAACGGTTTCAAGAGCACACGGCGGCCCTGCGCGCTGCCTGGGAAGGGCTGGGCAAACCGCGCATCATGGCGGCCTGTTCGTCCTGCCTTACGGTACTGCGCGAGGCCCTGCCCGAAGCGCGGGCCGTATCCGTGTGGGAAGTGCTGGACGGCCTGTCCGAAAACGCATGGGCTGCAACAGCGCCGGGCGCAACAGGCGGCGGCAGGCCGGCGGGCATGCCCGCCGTGCTCTCCGTGCAGGATCCCTGTACGGCCCGGCACGACCCGGCCTGGCTTGCGGCCGTACGCAGTCTGGCCCGCAAGGCCGGCGTAACTCTGGAGGAGCCGCGTCTTTCCGGCCCCACCACGGCCTGTTGCGGCTACGGCGGCCTGGTCTGGTGCGCTCAGCCCGACACGGCAGAAGCCATGAGCGCCCACCGTGCGGCAGAGCTGCCCCATCCGGGCCTGGCCTCCTGCATCATGTGCCGGGACAGGCTGGCTGCCAGCGGCAAGGAATGCTGGCATCTGCTGGACCTGCTCTTCCCCGCCCTGGCGGGCGCTGCCGGGCAGGAACGCGGCCCGGGGCTTTCAGCCCGGCGGGCCAATCGCGCGGCCCTGCGACGGCGGCTGCTGCACGAATGTCTGGGTGAAGAGGCTGCCCGGCCCCCGGAGGGCAAGGTGCGGGTGACGCCGGAGCTGCTGGCCCGACTGGAGGCCCGTCACATCCTGCTAGAGGACGTGGAGGCCGCCGTGGCCGGAGCCGAGGCCAGCGGGCACCGCTTCAAAAATCTGGAAAACGGACATTGGCTCGGCTCCTGGCGGCCCCGGCAAGTGACCTTCTGGGTGGAATACACGCCTGAAGGCGCGGGCTTTGTGCTGCACGACGCCTGGTGCCACCGCATGGTGGTGCCCGGCTCCGGCGGCCAGGAGGCGGCGGAGGTCATCAACCGGCACCAGTGCTGCACGGACGGCAGCCGGGGAGAACAGTCATGAGCATGGCGGATCTCAACTACGGACCCGACGAAGGGCAATGGGTTTGCGGCCGCTGCAATTTGCCGCTGGAGCAAAGCAAGGTCGCCGTATTCTACCTCAACAGCGCTTTTGACGTGGTGCTGCCGCGCTGTCCCCAGTGCGGTCTGACCATGATCCCCAAATCCCTGGCGCAAGGCAAAATGCTGGAAGTGGAAGCTCTGCTGGAAGACAAATGAGCGCCCTGTGGGAGCGTGAGGACTTTCGCCGCGTGGCCCAAGGGGCCTGGCGGCCCGGCGGCACGGCGCTCACCCGCCGGGGCCTGGCCCTCTGCCGTCGGCACAGCGGCCTGACGCCCGGCGCGCTGGTGCTGGACCTGGGCTGCGGCGACGGCGCGACCCTGCGCCTGCTGCTGCGCGAGGGCTACCGGGCCTGGGGCCTGGACCGCATAGCTCAGCCCGGAGCCGCGGCCACGGGCCGCCTGCTTCTGGCCGACGCGGCCCGCCCGCCCCTGGCCCCTGGCAGTCTGGACGCCCTCCTGAGCGAATGCCTACTCTCCCTGCTGCCCGATCCTTTTGCCGCGTTGCGCGCCTGGGCGCGCCTGCTGCGGCCCGGCGGCGCGCTGCTGGTGAGTGACCTGACCCTTGCCGCCCCCGGCGCACGCAAGAGAACCTCGCTTCCCGGCTGTGGATGTGAAAACGCAGCCGCATCTTTGGAAAAAAGCGCCGTGGCGGCCGCCGCAGAGGCCGCCACGGGCGCAGAGCCCACTGCCCCGATGGCGACTGCCCCGGCGGCGAGGGCGACGGGAGCAGCGGCGATGCCCCCGGCCCCTGCCCAGGGCGGTTGCAGCGCAGGCGCGGCCCGCTCTTGCAGCGCCGGAGCGCGTCCCGCAAGCGTCTGGCAGGAGATGTTCGTCGCCGCCGGGCTGCGCGTGGAAATCTGCGAGGACCACAGCCGCACCCTGGCCGAGCTGGCGGCCCGACTGGTCTGGTACGGCGCGGCCCCGGCGGATTCCTGCGCCTGCAACGGGTCCGGCCCCGCCGCCGGATCCTTGGGCTATAACCTGTGGATTGCCCAAAAAGCCCCTGCGGCCTGAGCAAAAAAGCGCCGGGCACACGGTCCGCATGCCCCTGGGGCCGCGTCCCCCCCCCAAACCGGCAGCCGCGCTCCGGCCCGGAAAAGGAGACCCCATGAATCCCATGATGCTGGAATTGCTGCCCCTGGTGCGCCAGGGCTACTGTTGCAGTCAGCTGCTCCTGCTGCTTATGCTGGAAGCGCGCGGACAGCAGAACCCCGACGTGGTGCGCGCGGCTCAGGGCCTGTGCCACGGCATCGGCCAATCCGACGGCCCTTGCGGCCTGCTCACGGGCGGGGCCTGTGCCCTGGCCCTGGTGGCCGGCAAGGGCGCAGATACGGAAACCGCCCACCCCATGCTTACCCCCCTGCTCAACGACTACGCCACCTGGTTCTACGAGCGCACCAATCCCTACGGAGGCCAGCGCTGCGGCCAGATCGCCGCGGGCCTGGGCGCAACCTCCGGCGCGCCGGGCGAGGCTCCCAACCCCGTGGCCTGCGGCGACCTGCTGGCCGAGTGCTGGGGAAAAATCCTGGAGCTGGTTCAGAGCTACGACCTGGACCTGACGCCCGCCTCATGATTCTGCGCCGCACCCAAAGTCTCTGCCCCGTGTGTCTGCGGCGGCTGGACGCGGTCTACGTACGCCCCGAAGACGCGCCGGAAGCGGTGCTGCTGGAAAAAACCTGTCCGGAGCACGGCGTCTTTCGTGTGCCTGTCTGGCGCGACGGGGGCCCCGGCCCGACGGCGGACGGACCGCCGCAACCGACCAGCGTCGACCTGCCGGCCTTTGAAACCTGGACCAGGCCCAAAAGCCCCTCTTACCCGCAGGATCCGCGCACGCCTACGGTCCACGGCTGCCCCTTTGACTGCGGCCTCTGCCCGGAGCACGCCCAGCACACCTGCACAGGCCTGCTGGAAGTGACCATGCGCTGCAACATGGCCTGCCCCATCTGCTACGCCGACGGCGGCAGAGCCACGGCCCCGCCGGATCCGGACCTGGACTGCCTGGCCGCACAGCTGGACGTGCTGACCAGGGCCTCCGGCCCCTGCAACGTGCAGCTTTCCGGCGGCGAACCCACCGTGCGCGAGGATTTGCCCGCCATTGTGGCCCTGGCCCGCTCGCGCGGCTTCGGCCTGGTACAGCTCAACACCAACGGCCTGCGTCTGGCCGAGCCGGGCTACGCCCAAAGCCTGCGCGCGGCCGGGCTGGACTCCGTCTACCTGCAGTGGGACGGCGTAAGCGAAGCCGCCTTCCGCGCCCTGCGCGGCCGCGATTGCCTGGAGTTCAAACACAGGGCCGTGCGGGCCTGCGGCGCGGCGGGCCTGGGCGTGGTGCTGGTGGCCACGGTGGTGCGCGGCGTCAACGACCACGAGTTGGGCGATCTGCTGCGCTTGGCCCTGGAGCTGGGCCCCACGGTGCGCGGCCTGCACGTGCAGCCCGCAGCCTTTTTCGGCCGCTATCCCTGGTCTCTGGGCGCGGCCCCGCGCTGCACTCTGCCCGAAGTCATGGGCGCGCTGGCCGGCCAGGCCCCGGAACTGGTCAACCCAACCCAGTTCCACCCGCCGGGCTGCGAAAACGAACTCTGCTCCTGCAGCGCCGTGTACCGCCGCATTGCCGACCCCCATGGCCGCCCCGGCCTGCAGTGGCTGGGGCAGGGCGGCTCCTGCTGCACGCCCACGGCCCCCTCTACGGCCCCTTCCGCGCCTTCCGCAGCGCCGCCCTCCGCTGCGGAAGGCGCACGCAAGGCCAAACAGTTTGTGGCCCTGCACTGGAAAGGCGCAACGCCGCCGCAGCCGGACGCCGCACCGCAAGCCCCACAGGAAAAGCCCGCGCCCGCCAAGGACGCCTTCAGCCGCTTTCTGGCCCAGGCCGGCGTGGAGCAGCGCTTCACCCTCTCCAGCATGGCCTTTCAGGACGCCCTCAGTCTGGACGTGGCCCGCGTGCGCGGCTGCTGCATCCATGTTCTGCGTCCCGACGGCCGCATGATCCCCTTCTGCCTCCACAACCTTACGGCGGCGGACGGCGCGCGCCTCTACAAGACCGCCCCATGAACGCCGCACCGCCCCCCGCTCCCACAGCCACGGCCTGCCCTCTGGACGCCTGGCTGGCGCAGAACTGCGGCGCGGCCAGTCTGGAAGACCTGCCCCGCGCCCTGCACGCCGCCCAGGAGGCCGCCCTGCGCCGGCAACTGGTCCAGGCCCGCCGCGCTGTCTTTTACGGCCCCCGTCTGACGGGCCTGGACCTGGAACGTCTGACTCTGGAGGACCTGCCGCGCCTGCCTTTCACCACCCCTGCGGACCTGCGCCAGTGGCAGGACTTGCTCTGCGTTTCCCTGGGCGCGGTGCAGCGCATGGTCACCCTGCACACTTCGGGCACCACAGGCACGCCCAAACGCATGGCCTTTACTGAAGGCGACCTGGCCCGCACCCGCGAATTTTTTGCCGTGGGCATGCGCCAGCTGGTCCGCACCGGAGACCGCCTGGCCGTGCTCCTGCCCGGCGCGGACCGCCCCGACGGCGTGGCCGACGTCCTGCGTCAGGCCCTGACCCCAGCCGTGGACGTGCGCACGCCGCCCCCTTCCCTTCTGGCCGGCCCCGCCGGGCCCTGGGCCGCCCACGCAGACCTGGCCCGCTGGCTGACAGCCCAGCGCCCTCACGCCCTCATTGCCATGCCCGGCCAACTGGCCGCCCTGCTGCACAGTTTCCCCCAAAGCGGCCCGCCAGGCCTGCGCGGCGTGCTCTCCAGCGCCGAACCTCTGGACCCCGTGCTGCGCCATCTGCTGTGCACCGTCTGGCAGTGCGAAATCCTGGACCACTACGGCCTTACGGAAACCGCTTACGGCGGCGCAGTGGAATGCCCGGCCCACAATGGCTGCCACATCCGCGCCCTGGACCTGCTGGTGGAAATTGTGGACCCCTGCGGCACAGAGGTTCTCCCCCCTGGTGAAGAAGGCGAAATCGTGCTCACTACCCTCCAACGCGAGGCCATGCCCCTCATCCGCTACCGCACGGGCGACGTGGCCCGCCTGCTGCCCGGCCCCTGCGCCTGCGGCAGCCCCCTGCCCCGTCTGAGCTATGTGCGCGGCCGCCTGCAGCACAGCCAAGGCCGCGTGCTCGTGGTCCGTCCGCACAAGGGCGGGAGGGAAGCGTAAAAAACGTTTTGCAGAAAAAAAGGAAACGTCTCCCCCGTTCTGCAAAAAAAGCATTATATTCCGAAAGGACCAAGGCCCTGGCCGATGCCTTGCCGTGAACCCAGGGCATTGCAGCCTTGCAATGCCCTGACGGCTGCGTGAGAGCCGCCTGCCGTAAGCGAGCATTTCAAGTGTTAAATGCTCTAGTTACGCGGGTAAGCGCCGGAACGGGCACGCCGTAACCGTTAAGAATCCATACTCTCAAGGGTCATCTGCTCCAAAGACTGCAAGGAGGGTTGTCGTGGAAGGAACCGAAAGGCCCGCGCGCGCCTTGATTCTGGCCGCCGGCGAGGCCCGCCGCATGGGCCGGGTCAAGGCCCTCCTGCCCCTGCCCTGCCCGGCAGAGGGCAAAAAAATTGAAGCGCAAAGCGCTCTGGCCCTGCTGGTCGGCACCTTTCGCCGGGCCGGCATTACGGACATCACCGTGGTCACGGGTTGGCACGCCCATGTGGTGGAGCCCGCCGCCAAGGCCCTGGGCCTTGCCGTGGCGCGCAATCCAGCGCCGGAACGGGGCATGTTCTCCTCTGTACAGACGGGCCTGCAGGCCCTGCTCGCCGCTCACGGTCAGGGCCCTGTCCTGGTCAATCCCGTAGACGTGCCCCTGGTGCGCTCCCTCACCCTGCGCGCCTTGCTGGAGGCTGCCGCCCAGACCCCGGACACGGTACTTTTGCCCGTCTTTGCCGGACAGGAAGGCCATCCCCCCTGCATCCCCGCCGCAGCCCTGCCCGCGCTGGCCGCCTACGCCGGTCCCGATGGCCTGCGCGGCGCACTGGCTGCCCTGCCCTGCCGCCGCCTGTCTGTACCCGATGCCGCCATGCTGGAAGACATGGACCGCCCCGAAGACTATGCCCGCCTGCAACGGCTGGCCTTGCGGCGCGCGGCCCTGAGCCCGGCCGAAGCCCTGGAGCTGCTGCGTCTGCGCGCCGTGCCGGAAAAAGGCCTGCGTCACGCCCGCGCGGTGGGCGCCGTGGCCCGCGCCCTGGCCGAGGCTTTGGGCCGGGCTGCGCGCATGGCTGCAAACCCGGACCAGACCGCTGTCCCCCGTGCGCCGGGTGCGGCCCAGACCCCCGCCCTGGACCCGGAACTGGCCTGCGCCGGTGGTCTGGTGCACGATATCGCCAAAGGCCAGCCCCACCACGAAGCTGCCGGGGCCGCCCTGCTGGAAGCTCTGGACCTGCCCCATCTGGCGGCCCTGGTGCGCGACCACCGCGACCTCAGCCTCCCCGACGACCAGCCCGTCAGTGAACGTGAACTGGTCTATCTGGCGGACAAATACTGCTGGGGCGGGCAATTCGTGCCCGTGGCGCAGCGCTTTGGCCAGAAGCTGGAGGTCTTTGCCCAGGACGCGGAAGCCTGCGCCGCCATTGTCGGCCGTCTGGGCCGGGCCAAGGCGCTGGAAGCGCGTCTGGCCCGAGAACTGGGCCGCGCCCCCGCCGCCGTGGCACAGCAGACCCTGGCCCTGGAGGACAGGCCACAGGACACGACTCCGGCAAAGACTTCCCCGGCGGACAAACCCGAAGCAGACAAAATGCCAACGGAAGGGCCCCAGGCGGACATGCCCCACACGGGTAAGGCGCAAACAAATCCCGCCGACCGCACAACGGCAAAAGGAACGTCCGCCGCGGCCACTGGACGCGGGGCTTCGCCCAAGGCCCCGGCATGAAGGGCGTCTGGCTTATCCGTCACGGCTCCCTGCCCGCCAACCCGCAACGCCGTATGGTGGGCGCGCGCGCCATTCCCCTCAGCCCCTGGGGCCGGGCCCAGGCCAGCGCCCTGGGGCGGGAAATGCCTCCGGCCTTGGCCCGCGCCGTGCAGGCTGTGGTCTGTTCAGATTTACAGCGCTGTCAGGAAAGCGCCGCTCTGCTTCTGGCTGCCGCCCCCTGGCCCGGCACGCCCCCGCCCCTCCATACGGAACCGGATTTGCGCGAAATTTCTTTGGGCTGCTGGGAGGGGCTGACCAGGGCTGAAATCGCCGCCCGCTTCCCCGGCGCGTGGGAGGCCCGCGGGGCGCAGCTGGCCCACTACGCCCCGCCGGGGGGCGAGAGCTTTGCCCAGGTCCAGGCCCGCGCCCTTCGGGCCGTGGGCCGCTGGCGCACGCGCTGCCCGGAAGGCACGCTTCTGCTGATCAGCCACGCCGGGGTCATCCGCTGCCTCCTCGCCCACTACCTGGCCCTGCCCCTGGGCGAACTGCTGCGCATTCCCCAATATTATGCCTGCCGCGCCTTTTTGCCGGAATGGTAACACGGCCGGATTTGTCAAAACCCCCTGACAAGAGAAAATCCCATGTTAACAGTGTATGTGGCGGCTTCCTTCAAGCACAAGCACGGCGTCCGGCTGCTGGGGCGCGAATTGCGGGCCCTGGGCTGCCGCCTGCTGGACTGGACGGAAAAAGCCGCGCCCCCGCCGGGGCTCACGCCTCTGGAACGGCGCATCTGGATGGATACAGATCAGGACGGCGGACAGGTCTACGCCTTCTGCCGGGACGCCTGCCTGACGGCGGACCTGGTGATCTATTACGGCGCGTCCGGACAGGACGCGGGCGTGGAGGTGGGGCTGGCCGCCGGCACAGGCGTGCCCGTGCTGGGCATCCGCGGGCCGCTGGAAGGGACGGGCCTTATGCTGCACGGCGCGGTGACCGCCTGGGTGGACGGCGCGGAGGAAGCCCTGGACGTGCTGGCCCGCCTGCAGGCCCATGCCGCCGCCCACTGGCAGAACGCCGCGGCCGAACCCGACCCCGCCGTCCGCCGCCTGGCTCTGCGGCTGTGCGCACGCGCACAAAAAACATAACGCTGCAGGGCGGCGGTGGGGGCAAAGTCTCCCCACCGCCGCCTTGCAGCGTTATCTGGTGGCCCTGTCCTGTGGAGAAACCCCCACAAGGAGAAGCCCCCACAAAAGGACAAAATTTACGACACGGCTTCCAGGGCGGCCACGGCGGGCAGGGTTTTGCCTTCCAGCAGTTCCAGGGAAGCGCCGCCGCCGGTGGAAATATAGCCCATTTTGTCGGCCAGGCCGTATTTTTCCACGGCCGCCACAGAGTCGCCGCCGCCCACTACCACAAAGGCCTTGCCTCCGGCCAAAAAATTGGCCAGAGCCTTGGTGCCCTGCCCGAAGGGGTCCGTTTCAAAAGCGCCCACAGGGCCGTTCCAGACCACGGTGGCGGCTTTGGCAAGCAGTTTTTCATAGGCAGACACGGTTTCCGGCCCGATATCCAGAATCATCTGATCCGGGGGCACGTCGCCCACGGCGTGAACGCCAGTCTGCCGGCCGGGGGCCAGCTCTTCGGCAGTGACCACGTCCACGGGCAGGGGCAATTCTTTGTTCAGGGTCTTGGCCTGCTCCATAATCTTTTTGGCTTCGGGCACCAGGTCTTCCTCACAAAGGCTCTTGCCCACCATATACCCGGCGGCGGCCAGAAAGGTATTGGCAATGCCGCCGCCCACCATAAGCACGTCCACGGTGTTGAGCAGGTTTTCCAGCAGGCCCAGCTTGGAGCTGACCTTGGAGCCGCCGATAATGGCCACCAGGGGCCGGGCCGGATTGTCCAGCACCTTGCCGAAGGCCTCCAGCTCCGCCTGCAGCAGAGGCCCGGCGCAGGCCGTCTGCGCCGCGCGCACCGCCCCTTCGGTGGAGGCGTGGGCCCGGTGGGCCGCGCCAAAAGCGTCCATGACGTAGACCTGGCCCAGGCCAGCCAGGCGGGCGGCCAGTGCGGCATCATTCTTTTTCTCGCCCTTGAGAAAACGTACGTTTTCCAGCAAGGTCACTTCCCCCGGTGCGGCCGTGGCTTCCGCAAACGTGGGGGCCAGGCGCACGGGGCGTTCCAGCAGTTCGGCAAGTCTGGCCGCCACGGGCTTGAGGGAGAACTGCTCTTCAAACTGCCCTTCCGTGGGCCGCCCCAGGTGCGACAGCAGCACCACACCCGCGCCTTTTTCCAGCGCCAGGCGGATGGTGGGCAGGGCCGCGCGGATGCGCTTGTCGTTGCTGACGCCCCCGTCCTTCATGGGCACGTTGAGATCCTCGCGAATAACCACGGTTTTGCCCGCCAGGTCCACATCCTGCATCTTTCTGATCGGCATCTGCGCCCTCCGGTCCGTTGAAATTCTCTATAAAAACAAGCGTCCCGCCGCGCGGGACGTCGTTATCAGCGCCTAGGGCAACAAGGATTGCACCAAGCGCAGCACATGCGGCACAGTAAAGCCCAGACGCTCAAAAACCACCTTGCCCGGTGCGGAAGCGCCGAAGCGCTCCATGCCCAGCACCGCGCCGTCCAGGCCCACATACTTGCGCCACCAATCCACGGCCGCCGCCTCAATGGCGATGCGGGCGCGCACGGCGCGGGGCAGCACGCTTTCTTTATAATCCGCGTCCTGGGCGTCAAAAAGTTCCGCACAGGGCAGGGAAACCACGCGCACCCGGCGGCCTTCGGCCTCCAGCTGCGTTGCCGCCGCCAGCGCCAGGCCCACTTCCGAGCCCGTGGCCAGCAAAATAAGTTCCGGCGTGCCCGCGCAGTGGCGCAGCACATAGCCGCCCCGGGCAATGGCCGCCACCTGCTCCGCATCTCTGGGGCAGAAGGGCAAGGTCTGGCGCGAGAGCGAAAGCACGCTGGGGCAGGGGCTTTCCAGCGCGCTGCGCCAGGCCACGGCGGTTTCCACCGTATCACAGGGCCGCCAGACGTGCAGGCCGGGCGTGGCGCGCAGCATATTGAGCTGCTCCACGGGCTGGTGGGTCGGGCCGTCCTCGCCCACGCCAATGGAATCATGGGTAAATACCCACACGGCCCGCACGCCCATGAGCGCCGCCAGACGCAGTGCGTTCTTGGCCTGATCCGCAAAGGAAAGGAAGGTGCCCGCATAGGGGATAAAGCCGCCGTGCAGGGCCAGGCCGTTCATAATGGCGCTCATGCCGAATTCCCGCACGCCATAAGAAATATAGTTGCCCGTCAGGGCCGGCGGGTTGAGCCGCGTGGACGCGGCCGTAAGCGTGCCCACGGAACCCGTGAGGTCGGCGGAGCCGCCCAGAAGCTCCGGCAGACGCGGCACCAGCGTTTCCAGGGTTTTGCGCGAGGCCACGCGGGTGGCCAGATCTTCCCGCGCGTTCAGGGCCTCTTCCACCAGGCGGCGGGCCGTGTCGGCCCAATCTGCGGGCAGTTCGCCGCGCACGCGGCGCTCAAATTCGGCGGCCAGGCCGGGGTGGGCCGCGCGGTAGGCTTCAAATTTGCTCTGCCAGGCGGCTTCCAGGGCCTGTCCGCGCTCGTGCGCGTCCCAGGCGGCGCGGATGTCCTGCGGAATGACAAAGGGCGGTTCCGTCCACTGCAGAGCCTGGCGCACGGCGGCCACGCCCTCGGCCCCCAGGGGCGAACCGTGGCAGGCGGCGGAATCCGCCTTGGGCGAACCATAGCCGATGTGCGTACGGCAGATGATCAGGCTGGGCCTGCCTTCATCCGCATGAGCTGCGGCCAGAGCCGCGTCCAGCGCCGCGGCGTCGTGTCCGTCCAGCGGGCCCAGTACCTGCCAGCCGCAGGCCGTGAAGCGCCCGGCCACGTTCTCTGTAAACCAGCCGTCCACCTTGCCGTCAATGGAAATGCCGTTGGCATCGTAGAACACGATGAGCCTGCCCAGCCCCCAGGTGCCGGCCAGGGAGCAGGCCTCGTAAGACACGCCCTCCATCAGGCAGCCGTCGCCGGCAAAGGCGTAGGTACGGTGGTCCACCACGGCGTGTTCCGGCGTGTTGTAGCGCGCGGCCAACAGGCGTTCGGCCAGGGCCATGCCCACGGCCGAGGCCAACCCCTGGCCCAGCGGGCCGGTGGTCATCTCCACGCCCATATCCAGGTCATATTCCGGGTGCCCCGCAGCCTTGGAACCCCACTGACGAAAATTTTCAATCTCTTCCAGCGGCAGGTCATAGCCGGACAAATGCAACAGGCCGTAGAGCAGCATGGAGGCGTGCCCGTTGGAAAGCACAAAACGGTCCCGGTCGGGCCAGCGGGGATTGGCGGGATTATGCCGAAGCACGTGCCGCCAGAGAGCCTCGGCCATGTCGGCCATGCCCAGCGGCGCGCCGGGGTGCCCGGAACGGGCTTTTTCAATGGCGTCCACGGCCAGGATACGGAGAGCATTGGCGCACTGTCTGCGGGTGGGCATGAAACGGTTCCTTCACTGTTGTTTTTTGAGGATGGGGAAAGGCGGCCAAGCTGCCGCAGCCCTGCGGCGGTCCTTGGAACAGATACCTTTGAGAATAGGCATTATCAAATTTACGGCGCGCCCACTGCGGCGCGCGGCGGGGCCCACAAACAACGCCGAGGCGTGCCCTACTGCGGTTTCCAGGCCGTGGCGGCCCAAAGGCCGGGGCGGACGCCGCTTGCCGCGCAGGCCGCGGCAAAGGCCGCCAGGCGCGCGCCATAGGGCTTGTGACCGAAAAATGCCGAACCGGAAACCAGCACATCGGCCCCGGCCGCCACCAGAGCGCCGGCGTTTTCGGGGCAGACCCCGCCGTCCACCTGAATGAGGACGTTGCCCCCGCCGTTTTCGTCCAGCAGCCTGCGGGCCGCGCGGAGCTTGGCAAAGCTGGCCGGGATGAAGGCCTGGCCGGAAAAGCCGGGGTTCACGCTCATGATCAGCAGCATATCAAGGTCAGCGACAAGCCAGCGCACGGCATTCACATCCGTGCCGGGATTGAGGGCCACGCCCGCCTTGCAGCCCAGGGCGCGGATGGCGTCAAGGGTGCGCTGCAAGTGGTGGTCGGCCTCGGCGTGGACCACCAGCATATCTGCTCCGGCTTCCGCAAAGGCCGCCAGATGGCGCGAGGGGTCTTCCACCATGAGGTGCACGTCAAAAAAAAGCCCGCTCAGGGGGCGCAGGGCCTTGATGAGCGGGGGACCAAAGGTAATGTTGGGCACAAAGGCCCCGTCCATGACGTCCAGGTGCAGCCAGGTAAGACCGGCGGCTTCCAGCGCGGCCAATTCCTCGGCCAGACGGGCGAAATCCGCCGACAACAGAGAAGGTGAAAGGATCATGCCTTGGCTCTCCGCCTTGTGCGGGCTGCGGGCCGCGCCCGCTTCTTACTGCCCGCTGAGCAGACGCCGCAGGGACAACAGCTGGCGTTTGAGCCCACGCATAAATTCCGGGTCCGGCACGGCGGCCACGCGCTGGGGCAGGGTTTCGTCCAACACGGCGCTGCCCTGCAGCACGCGCCGCGCGCCTTCAATAGTCATGCCCTGCTCGTGCAGCAATTGCTGGATGCGCCGCAGCAGGGCCAGGTGTTCTTCAGTATACAGGCGCTGGCCCTTGTCCGTACGGATGGGAGCCAGCTGAGAAAATTCCGTTTCCCAGAAGCGCAGCACATGGGTTTTGAGGTGGAGCAATTCCGCCGCTTCGCCGATGCGGTAAGTCTTCCCGGACGTCTTTTCCTCCATCTTGTCCCCCGGACGCCGACAACGCCGCACCCCTGCCGCCCGCGCGGAGTCAGGAACGCGCGAACGGCGGGATGCGGACTGCTGGATCAGACGCGCACATCAAATGCGCGTCGTAGTGATTCTGCCACGAGTTCCCGCTCTTTGTCTACCTCTGTATCCTTTAACGTACGCTGCGCATGACGAAAAGTCAGGCGGAAGGTGAGGTGCCGCACAGGCGTTGCGTCCTGCGCCACGGGCGGCTCAAAGCAGTCCCCCAGGGTCGCGTCCGCCAGCAGCGGCCGGTTGAGCCCCCTGATGTGCTCCAGCACGGCCCCTACCGTGAGGCCTGGGCCGGCGGCCACCGTGATGTCGCGCCGCACGGGTGGAAACACGGGCAGGCTGCGGAAGCGCAGTTGCACCGCGTCGTGCAGGCGGCGCAGAACCTCCAGGTCGATTTCGGCCAGCCAGACTTCCTTGCGGGCGTGGTATTCCGCCGCCATGCCGGGCCGGACCCGGCCCATGACGCCCAGGGCCGCGCCTTCCACCGTGAGGGTCACGCAAGGCAGCAAAAAGGGATGGTCCTCCCGCAAGGCGCAGACCGGCGCGGGCGCGTGCAGGTGGTGCAGCAAATGCTCCACCACACCCTTGAGGTCCGTATAATCCAGGTCGCCTTCAGGCTGGGGCCAGGCCGCGTCGTAACGCGCGCCGTAGAGCAGCAGGCCCAGCACGCCCGTTTCACGGGCCGTGGTTTCCGCTGCCGCATCCGCCGCAAAGACTGTGGCCAGTTCAAACAACCGCAGGCCAGCGGCCCCCTGGGCCAGGTTGTTGCGCAGGGTGTTGAGCAGGCCCGGCGCCAGAGCCGTGCGCAAGGCATCCTGTTCTGCCGAAAGGGGATTCATGATGGAAATGCGCCCCTCGCGCGGCAGGTTCAGGCGGTCCAGATCTTTGTGGCCCACAAAACTGTAGTTGACCGCCTCGTTGAGGCCCAGGCCCGCGCCCCAGTGCTTGATGCGGGACCAGAAATCAAAGCGTGATTCCGGTTCGCCCGCGTGGGCCAAGTTGCGCTCCACCCTGGGCAAAGCCGGGGCGATGGTGTCCAGACCGTGCAGGCGGCCCACTTCTTCAATGAGATCGGCCTCGCGGGTGAGGTCCGGCCGCCAGGAAGGCTGGGTCACTGCCCACTGCTCCGGGTTGCTGCGGTCCACGGCGCAGCCCAGTCCCGCAAGGGTGGCGGCGTCGAAATCCGCACCCAGGTGGACCCCCAGCAGGGCGTCGGCCCTGGCCGGACGGAAGGGAATGCGCGCCGGCGCAAAGGGCCGGGGCTCGTTGATGCAGAGGCTGGCGCAGACCGTGCCGCCGCTCAGGGCCGCCATCATGGCGCAGGCCCGGTTCAGGGACCAGACCGCACGCTGCTGATCTATGCCGCGCTCAAAACGGTAGGAAGCCTCGGACGAAAGCCCCAGACGGCGCGAAGTCTTGCGGATGGTGGCCGGACGGAACACGGCGCTTTCCAGAAACACGCGGCTGCTGCCCGCGCCTATTTCGGAATTAAGCCCGCCCATAACGCCCGCCAGGGCCACAGGGCGCTCGCCGTCGCAGATGCAGAGGTCCTGGGCGTTGAGCACGCGCTCCTGCCCGTCCAGGGTCGTGAAGCGCTCCCCTGCCGCAGCGCGGCGCACCACAATGCGGCCCCCGTGCAGGTTGTCCAGGTCAAAGGCGTGCAGGGGCTGGCCACATTCCAGCAGAATGTAGTTGGTCACGTCCACAATATTGGAGATAGGGCGTACGTCGTGGGCGTGCAGGCGGTGGCGCAAACGCATGGGCGAGGGCCCCACCTGCACCCCGGTAAGCGCACGGCCCGCATAGAGCCAGCACAGCTCCGGGTCGTCAATGGCAATGGGCACGTCCAGGTCCGACGCAAGATTCTCTGGCAGAGGCACGTCGGGGATGGTCAGGGGCAGGTTGCAGGCCAGGGCCGTTTCCCGCGCCAGACCCAGGACGGAAAGGCAGTCCGACCGGTTGGGCGTGATGGAAATATCCAGCACTTCGCGGTCCAGGTCCAGCTGGTCCACCAAAGGTTTGCCCACCACAAAATTTTCCGGCAAAATCATGATGCCCGTGTGGTCTTCGGTGAGTCCCAGCTCCCGCTCGGAACAGATCATGCCTTGCGAGGGCGCGCCGCGCAGCTTGGCTTTTTTGATGACCATGCCGTCGGGCATGCGCGTGCCCACCAGAGCCACGGGCACCAGTTGCCCCGCCGCCACGTTGGGCGCACCGCAGACAATTTCCAGAAGCTGCCCCTGGCCCGCGTCCACCGTGCAGCAGTGCAGATGGTCGGACTGCGGATGATTTTCACACGTGACCACCCGCCCCACCACGATGGCGGCGATGGGTGCATAGGGCCGCCGGATGTCTTCCAGCTCCAGACCCAGCATGGTCAGCCGGTCGCCCAGGGCTTCGGCTGTGCCTTCGTAAGGGGTGAACTCACGCAGCCAAGAAAGAGAGAGCAGCATAGCGTATCGATCCTTTGTCGCGCGGGCCTTTGGCCTGCCGCGCGAACACTGCGGTTAGCGAAAATTCCAGACCGGCTTCTGGTCCTGCGCTGCGGGGTCGGGCAGCGGGCGCTCGGCCTGCCTGCGTTGCGCCGCGCCGTACGCGCCGGGGTTGAGGCGCTTGCGGGGCTGCGGCGTTTCGGCTTCGCGCGGGGTGACTGTATTGCCGTAAGCGTCCGTATAGCCCATGCCCCCTTCGGCGGTGCGGCCCGCACTCTGGTTGGGCAACGTTTCCACAGACCGGGGGCCGCCGGGCGGTTCCAGCCCGGACTGACGCGCACTGAAGGCCGAAGCCGCCAGGGCCGCGCCGGGCAAAGCAAAGCCCAGCCCCAGACACAACGCCAGCAGCGCCGCCGCCAGCCGCCGCAGCCCGCTGTCGGGCCGGGCCGGGCGCCCACACCGCGCCAGACAGTGCAAAGCCTTGGCGGTCGTCGCGGCAAGGCGCACAGGCAAAGCGCGGGGGACGGACGGATGGGCCATGGGCTTCACCAGGTAAACTGGCTCAAAAAGCGCGTGTCGTTTTCAAAAAACATGCGCAGATCGCCGATGCCGTATTTGAGCATGGTCACGCGCTCCACGCCCATGCCAAAGGCAAAGCCCGTGCTGTCCGCCGGGTAGCCCACCGCCTCAAAAACCGCCGGGTCCACCATGCCGCAGCCCAGAATCTCCACCCAGCCCGTAGTCTTGCACACCCGGCAGGGCTCGCCGTTGACGTGCCCCTTGCCGCCGCACATGCAGCAGGAAATATCCACTTCCGCCGAAGGCTCGGTAAAAGGGAAAAAACTGGGCCGGAAGCGCACCTCGGTGGCCGCGCCGAACACGGCGCGCACAAAGGCTGTGAGCGTGCCGCGCAGGTGGGCGAGGCTCACGCCCTGCCCCACCAGCAGACCTTCGATCTGGTGGAACATGGGGGTGTGGGTGAGGTCGCTGTCGCGCCGGTAAACCTTGCCGGGCACCACTACGGCCACGGGCGGCTTGCGCGTCAGCATGGTGCGCACCTGCACGGGCGACGTGTGGGTGCGCATGAGCACCTTGTCCGTAATGTACAGGGTGTCCTGCATGTCGCGGGCGGGATGTTCCGGCGGCATATTCAGGGCCTCAAAATTGTAATAGTCTATCTCCACTTCCGGCCCGGAGGCCACATCAAAGCCCAGCCCCTTGAACACGCCGCAGATTTCCTCCATCACCAGGGTGGTGGGGTGCAGGCTGCCGCGCCAGGGCGCGCGGCCCGGAATGGAAGGATCAAAACGCTTGAGCGCGGCGGCCTCGCGCCCGGCTTCCAGAGCGGCCTTACGCTGCTCAAACAGGGCGTTGCAGCGTTCTTTGACGCTGTTGGCCTTCTGCCCCACGGCGGGGCGCGACTCTGGCGCAAGGCCCGGCAGTTGGCTCATGATCTGGGCAATGCGGCCTTTCCGCCCCAGAACGTCCACGCGCAGGGCTTCCAGCGCGTCCAGGTCGGCGGCCTGGGCCAAACCGGCCTCCAGTTCGGGAACCAGGCCCTCCAGTGCAGAAATCAAATCCATAACGGATTCCCCATGCCGTTGCTGCGGCGCTGTTGTTACACAAAACCAAGACGCCGGGACGCCTCCCGGACAAAAAAACAGAGCGCGAGGGGCGCTTGCGCACCGCCCGCGCCCTTAAGACATACCATCCCGCCCGCGCCCCCGCAAGCCGCCCACAGTCGGCAGGGACGGCGGCGGCCCTTCCTGCAAAGCCTTTTTCCCGCGCAGACGCGCGCAGCCGCGCCCTGAAGGAAAATTCCGAAATCTGCGGGGCAGGGGCGGACGGCGCATCTGGGCATGCCCCGGCACGGCGGGAAACGCTCTTTAAGGAACGCCGCGGCAGTGCGGGTCAGCATCTTCCGACAGGACGCAACGCTGGCCGGTTGCAAAAGGCAGCACGCGGACGCCGCGCCGCGGCGCGGCGCACCCATCCAGACCAAAAAGGGACGGCCCCCGCCGTCAGCGCAGCAGGGGCCGAACCGATCTACTTGCTCAGGGCGGCCTTGGCCAGCTCCACCACCTGGGCGAAGTCTTCTTTCTTGTACACCGCCAGGTCCGCCAGCACCTTACGGTTGAGGGCAATGCCCGCCACCTTCAGGCCGTGCATGAAGCGGCTGTAGGAAAGCCCGCTCAGGCGCGCGCCCGCGTTGATGCGCAGAATCCACAGGCTGCGGAAATCGCGCTTGCGCAGTTTGCGGCCCGTGAAGGCGTTTTGCAGCGAACGTTCCACAGCCTCACGGGCGGTGCGGTACAGGCGGCTGCGCCCTCCGCGAAAGCCCTTGGCCGCGTCAAGATACTTTTTATGACGGCGATGCCCGGCAAGACCTCTCTTCACACGCATGAGCGTATCCTCCTTCTCCCCACCAGGCGGAGGAATGCCCGTGGAGATGCGTAAAATTTGTCGTAACCCTCAATAGGGGACGCGGATTGGACGTCGGTCGCGGCTCCGCATACGCCGCCGGCGCAGTGCACCGTCAGAGTCTTTCAATCGTTTTCCGTGCGCCCGCGGGTTGCCCCGCACGCCCAGCCGCCCGCCGCCCGATACAAGGGCCGCTGCAGGCCGCCGGTCTGCTCGGCGTAAAAACCGCAGCACGGCGGCACAGGGCCGGCACAGGTCTGCTTCTGCATCCGGCGCGGCAACGCGCCAAAACAACGCCTAAGGCCTGTGCAGCCAAGGCGCGCAACGACTGCCGCAGCAGCCGGCAGGCAAACGGGCAAATCAGCCGTTAGGCAGCATCCGGCGCACGGCCTTCATGTTGGTCCCGTCCACCAGGGTGGCCTGGCCCAGACGCATTTTGCGCCCCGGAGCCTTCTTGGTCAGGATGTGCCGCAGGTTCTGGCGGCGCCGCTTGAACTTGCCGCTGCCGGTCTGCGAAAAACGCTTGGCCGCGGCACGGCGGGTTTTGATCTTGGGCATGACATACTCCTTGCACTGAATAGGGCCCGGCAGGGCCGGGCGGAAACCGGAAGGGGCATAATGCCCCAAAGCGGGACGCGACGCAAGGGCCGCTCCCTGTTTTCCGCCCCCACGGGCGGGTCTGCGCGCGGCAAAGCCGCGCTACTTCTTGGGCACCAGCAGCATTTGCAGCGTGCGGCCTTCGGCGCGGGGCTCTTGATCCACCTTGGCCACGTCGGCCAGGTCCTGCACCACCCGCTCCAGAATGGTCATGCCGCGATCTTTGTGCACAATTTCGCGGCCCCGGAAAAAGACCGTGATCTTGCAGCGGTCTCCATCCTCCAAAAAGCGGCGGATGTGGCGGATCTTGGTTTCATAATCGTGGTCGTCGGTCTTGGGCCGGACCTTGATTTCCTTGATCTGCACCACGCTCTGGCGCTTTTTGGCCTCCTGCTTTTTCTTCTGCTGCTCGTACTTGAACTTGCCGTAGTCCATGATCCGGCAGACGGGCGGCTCGGAAGTGGATGCCACCTCCACCAGGTCCATGCCGGCCTCCTTGGCCAGGGCAATGGCGTCGTTGCGTTGCAGAATCCCAAGCTGTTCGCCATCGGCAGCGATCACACGCACCTCGCGGGCGCGGATCAACTCGTTGCGGCGCACGCCGTCTTGCGGCATGTCGCGCCGGAATCTCATATTAGGCGAAGCTATAGCGCATCCCTCCTTGTTTGAAGGGCTCTTCAGCGTCCGTACGCACCAGCGCGGCTATGTCCGCCACGGATTTGAGCCCCAGGTTTTCTCCACTGCGCAGGCGCACGTTGGCGCCGCCCTCCTGCGCCTCTTTTTCCCCTACCACCAGAATATACGGCACCTTGGCCAACTGGGCCTCACGCACCTTGAATCCCAGCTTTTCATTGCGCGTATCGGCGGTCACGCGCACGCCCTGGGCGCGCAGCTGGTCGCGCACCGCCAAGGCCGCCGCGTCGCCGACCTCCGTCACGGTCAGCACCCTGGCCTGCTCCGGCGCAAGCCAGGTGGGCAGCGCGCCGGCGTAGTTTTCTATGAGAATGCCGATAAACCGCTCCAGCGAACCCATGATGGCCCGGTGGACCATGACCGGACGGTGGCGCTCGCCGTCCTGCCCCACATAGGTGAGGTCAAAGCGCTCCGGCAGGGTAAAGTCCACCTGGATGGTGGAACACTGCCATTCGCGGCCGATGCAGTCCAGCAGGCGCACATCAATCTTGGGGCCGTAAAAGGCCCCGTCGCCCGCGTTGATCTCGTAACTGATGCCGGCCTTTTCCACAGCTTGGATCAGCGCGTTGGTGGCCAGCTCCCAGGCTTCGTCCGTGCCGATGCTGTCCTTGGGCCTGGTAGAGATGGCCACCTTGTACTGAAAGCCGAACAGGCCCATGAGATCGCGGATGAGATGGATGACTTCCAGAATTTCGCCTTCCAGCTGCTCCGGCGCGCAAAGGATGTGCGCGTCGTCCTGGGTGAACTGGCGCACCCGCAGCAGGCCGTGCAGCACGCCGCTTTTTTCGTGCCGGTGCACCACGCCCAGCTCAAAGTAACGCTGGGGCAGGTCGCGGTAGCTGCGCAGCTCATTGCCGTAGATAAGCATATGGGCAATGCAGTTCATGGGCTTGATGCCGTAGGCGTCGTCCTCAATCTGCGTAAAATACATGTTTTCGCGGTAGTGGTCGTAGTGGCCGGATTTCTGCCACGTTTCCACCCGCAAAAGCTGCGGCCCCTGGACGATGTCGTAGTTGCGCTTGAGGTGCTCGCGCCGCCAGAAGTCTTCCAGGATGGTGCGCACCAGCATGCCCTTGGGCAGCCAGAAAACCATGCCCGGAGCCACGTCTTCCTTAAAGGTAAACAGGTTCAGCTCCCGCCCCAGCTTGCGGTGGTCGCGGCGCTTGGCTTCCTCCACTTGCTTAAGGTAGGCGTTGAGAGCCTTTTCGTCCGCAAAGGCCGTGCCGTAGATGCGCGAGAGCATGCGGTTCTTTTCATCGCCGCGCCAGTAGGCTCCGGCCACGGAAAGCAGCTTGGCGGCCTTGGCAAAACCCGTGTGCGGCACGTGCGGGCCCCGGCAAAGATCGGTAAATTCGCCGCAGGTGTAGAGGGAAACCGTGTCGCCCTCAATACTCTCCAGCAGCTCCACCTTATAGGGTTCGCCCTCGGCCGTGAAGCGCGCGGCGGCCTCGGCCTTGGACACGTCCACCCTGGTAAAGGGCAGGCGCGCTTCGGCAATGCTGCGCATTTCAGCCTCAATGGCGGGGAAATCCTCGCTGGAGAAGGGCCGTTCCACATCAAAATCGTAGTAAAAGCCATTGTCGATGGCCGGGCCGATGGTGACCTTGGCCGTGGGGAACAGGCGTTTGACCGCCGCAGCCATGACGTGAGCCGTGGAGTGGCGCAGCAGGCGCAGGCCGTCGGGCTCTTCGGCCGTTACGGGCGCAAGCGCGGCACAGCCCTGGGGCACAGACGCGGAAAGGTCCAGCAGCGCGCCGTCGGGCGTGCGCGCAGCCACCACGGACTTGAATTTTTTGCCGCTGAGGGCCTTTTGCAGCACCACAGCCACGGCATCGCCGGGCGCAGCGGACACCGCCTGCCCTTCTACCTGCACTTCCATCAAACTGCTCCTTTTTCGTCAACGTGCCGCTACGACCCCTGCCGCGCCGGACGCGCCGCCGACAAAAACAAAATGGGGAGGTAAACCTCCCCACTGCGCCGATAACGGTCACCGGGCCGCCCTTGCGGCGGCCCCTGTTATGGGCGGAGTCAAGGTCTTCCGCCATAAAGGGGAAACCATCCCCGGAACTTCATTTGGTAGGAACGAGCAGACTTGAACTGCTGACCCCTTCCGTGTCAAGGAAGTGCTCTAGCCACCTGAGCTACGCTCCTACTTGAGGCAAGGGGTGTTATAGCCGCCGAGCGGCGACGCGTCAACATTTTTTTACTGCGCGGGAAGGAAAGCTGCGGCGGACGTGGCCCTCTATCCCGACAGCGGCCGCACCACGCGGAGACGCTGCCGGGCCGCCAGACGGCAAACGCCAATTATCTGCGCGGGCAAGCTCCAGCGAACGTATCGCATCCTTTGATTGAAAAGGAATATTCCCAAAAGGAACCGTTTACGAAGCGTCGTGCGTGTTCCACAGCCGGATGGCGGCGGACACGCTGACCGACCAGCGCAAAGGCCCATTACCGCAAGGGCAGACCACGCGGTAGAGGTCGCGGGTGCGGCCGTCGGGACGGGAGGTTTCGATTTTGTCGGGGATGGCGCCGCATTTCATACAGGGACGAATGGCCGGGAGATTGTCTTTGTTCATTACATTCTTCTAACGGACGCAGGCAAAATAGTCAAAACCGCGCCCGCACGTATAATAACGTACTGCGTTGTGACACAAGCCGGGTCTACACCAAGAAGGGGCACAGCGCTGCGGAAAAAAATGGACTGCCTGGGTCTACCGCAAAGAAAGGAGCATAGCGGGCCACAAAAAATGGGCGGGCCAACCAGAGTTGGCGGATCCGCGCAGACGTGGGCAGCCCGCGCAAAAGCAACCGCCCGCGCTGCACAGGGCATTGCGGGCGGTTGCGGAACGGGAAGAAAAATTTTCTGGGGCGAAAGATGGGACTCGAACCCACGGCCACCTGGGCCACAACCAGGTGCTCTACCAACTGAGCTACTTCCGCCACGGGAAAGTTCTTATACGCAGCTTCTTTTCCTTTGGCAAGTTTTTTTCCGCGCTGCGGACTCTGGATTTTGTCTAGAACAAGGCGTATGCTGTTTGTTATTCTTCACGCGCGCGGCCAGAGGCCCGCGCCCACCCGCGGAGACAGCATGGACAAACTGGTTATTGAAGGCGGCGTGCCCCTTACGGGCGGCATTGACATCAGCGGCTCCAAAAATGCGGCCCTGCCCATTCTGTTCGCGTCCATCCTTCTTTCCGAACCAGCCGTGATCGCCAACGTGCCGGACCTGCGCGACATCCATACTACCCTCAAGCTCCTGAACGTGCTGGGCTGCGCCTGCGGCTACGACGACCACGAAGTGCGCACGCAGCCCGGCCAGCTTTTGCCCGAAGCCCCTTACGACCTGGTACGCACCATGCGCGCCTCGGTGCTGTGCCTGGGCCCCCTGCTGGCCCGCATTGGCCAGGCCCGTGTGGCTCTGCCCGGCGGCTGCGCCATCGGCGCGCGCCCCGTGGACCAGCACCTCAAGGGGCTGGAAAGCATGGGCGCCAGCTTTCAGCTGGAAGAAGGCTACATTCTTGGCCGCTGCCGCCGTCTCACGGGCGCGCGCATTACCTTTGACATGCCCACCGTAGGCGGCACGGAAAATCTGCTCATGGCCGCCGCGCTGGCCGACGGCGAAACCCTGCTGGAAAACGCCGCAYGCGAACCAGAAGTGGTGGACCTGGCCAACTTTCTGCGAGCCTGCGGCGCAGAGATTGAAGGCCACGGCACCGACGTCATCCGCATCCGGGGCGTGCAGGCCCTGCACGGCGCATCCTACGCCGTCATGCCCGACCGCATTGAGGCCGGCTCCTTTCTGGTGGCTGCAGGCATTACCGGCGGCGAACTGCTGCTGCGCCACTGCCCCTTCGACGCGCTGGAAGCCGTCATCCGCAAGCTCTGCGACATGGGCATGGAAATCACCGCCACCCCGCAGGGCGTGCTGGCCCGCTGCGCCGGCCCCTTGCACGGCACGGACGTGAAAACCCAGCCTTACCCCGGCTTTCCCACTGATATGCAGGCGCAGATCATGGCCCTCATGTGCCTGGCCGACGGCGCCAGCGTGGTGGAAGAAAGCATTTTTGAAAACCGCTATATGCACGTTCTGGAACTGGTGCGCCTGGGCGCGCAGATCAAGGTTTCCGGCCACACGGCCATGGTGCGCGGCGTGCAGGGGCTCACCGGCGCGCCCGTCATGGCTTCCGACCTGCGGGCCAGCGCCTCCCTCGTCCTGGCCGGTCTGGCCGCCAAAGGCCGTACCGAGGTACGCCGCATCTACCACCTGGACCGCGGCTACGAACACATCGAACACAAACTCACGGCCGTGGGCGCGCGCATCCGCCGCGAACAGGAATAACCGCGCCCCCCAACGGAGGTTTCATATGCCACGCCTGGCCCTGCCCCTGCTCCTGCTGCTGGCCCTTACCTGCCTCAACGGCTGCGCCGCCTACGGCGTCTACGACGACCCGCGCCTGGCGGGCACCATGTCTGCAGACACGGAGCTGGCCGCAAAAATCAAAACCGCCCTCATGGACGAGAGCTTCACCGGCGGCTGGTCCGTGGCCGTCTACAGCTTCTACAACCACGTCTTCCTGGTGGGCGAAGTGCCCGCAGACATGCAGGCCAAAGCTCTGACCATCGCCCGCCGCTACAAGCCCCACTCCGTCACCCCCCACTGGTTCACCGCCAAAACTCACGACGAAAGCGATATGACCCTGGCCACCAAACTGCGCACGGAACTCATCGGCACCAAGGGCCTCTCCTCCACCCGCGTCGAAACCGAAGTCAACGCCGGACGCGTGGTGCTGCTGGGCGTGGTCAAGGACAATGCCGAACGCCAGCTCGCCATCCGCGCCGCCAGGGGCGTGTCGGGCGTCACCTCCGTCACCAGCTACCTCATGCTGCCCCAGAAGGCAGGACAACTGGGCGACATCCAGCCCCAGCACGCCGAAGGCGCGGACCAGCCCGCCGCCAACGCCAGCCCGGCCCCGGCCCCGGCTTCTGCCGAATCCAGCCCGGAAAGCCGCGATTTGCCATAGAAAAAGTTTTTTGTGGGGGAAAGGGGAACTTTTGTGAACACAAGTTCCCCTTCCCCCCACGCCCCCCATCCCTTCAAAAAACGTTTCTTCCCCACCGAACCGGGCCGGCCCTGGCCGAACGCCCGTGTCACCCTCTCCCGCCAGGGCGGCCCCACACAGGCAAAGCCCCGAACGCACATAACCCGTCAAAAGTTCTGCGTCCTTAGAGCGTTAGCGAATGAAATGAGCTAACTGCTCTGCAAGGATTTTCTTGAAAATCCTTGCCACGAAATGCGAGAAGGCAGGCTTTTGTCTGCCGTAAGCGAGCATTTCAAGTGTTAAATGCTCTGGAGCAGACTACCTTTGAGAATCGGTATTCTCAAAGTTTACGGCACGCTCGTTCCAGCGCTTAAGCGCGCAAATAAATTGCGCTTACGAAACCCCGGACATTTCAAAGTCGTAATGCCCTGCCCCGCACGGCTGGCACGCTGTGTTTTTGTGCACTCTGTTCCCTTTGTTCTTTTTGATGCTTCTGTGCGCAGAGCCTTTGCCCTAAATGTTCATATCATAAATAACTATATGATTTTATTTAATATAAATACGAACATTCAAAGAACATATCCCGACGCATTGCACCCCGCCTCGCTCTGTGTCACAACCAAGGCTGATGACGGGGGAACCCCCCTCCGGCATGCTGTGCCTTGCGCGACTGCCCGCCGCGAGGACGCAAACACGGCATGACTGCGCGGGGAAACGCCGAAGCTGACGCCCCCCTTGCGAAAATGCATGTCAACGCTGCTCTGCCGGAGGCTTTCCGGCGGGGCCCGTACAGAGCATTCCCGCAAGATGACTGGAAGGGGCGTGGAGGCCGACAATGTTGAGCGTGTTTGATTTGTTCAAAATCGGCATTGGGCCGTCCAGTTCGCACACCATGGGGCCCATGCTGGCGGGGCGCAGTTTTGCCGGAGAGCTGGCAGCTCTGGGTCTGCTGGGGGCAGTGGCGCGGCTGCAGGTGGATTTGTTCGGTTCTCTGGCGCTCACGGGTCGGGGACACGGCACGGACGCGGCGGTCCTGGCCGGGCTGGAGCTGGAAGACCCCGAACATGTGGACCCTGCCCGGCTGCCCGCGCGCGCGGCGGCGCTGCGCCAGGGCGCGGACCTGATGCTGGCGGGCGTGCAGGCCGTGCCCTTTGTGTACGGACGGGACTTACTGGAGCACAAGGGCCTGTTTTTGCCCCGTCACGCCAATGCCCTGACTCTCACGGCTCTGACCGCGGACGGGACCGTCCTGCACGCCCGCACGTACTATTCCATCGGCGGCGGGGCCATCCGCACGGACGCGGATTTTGACAGCCCGGACGAGGACTATCCTGCGCCGCCCTATGCCTATGACACCGCCGCGCAGCTCTTTGCCCACTGCACGGCGCACAAGCTGAGCGTGGCCCAGGTGGTGCGGGCCAATGAGGAATTCTGGCGGTCGGGGGAGGAGGTCAATGCCCGGCTGGACGCCATCATGACGGTGATGCAGGAGGCGGTGGAACGGGGCTGCTGCACGGACGGCGTGCTGCCCGGCGGCTACCGGGTGCGCCGCCGCGCGCCCAACCTGCTGCGCAAGGTCAGCGCCCTGCAGGCGGCGGGTCGGCGCGACCTGAGCCTCTGGCCCATGCTCTACGCCTTTGCCGTGGCCGAGGAAAACGCCTCAGGCGGGCGGGTAGTCACCGCGCCCACCAACGGCGCGGCCGGGGTGGCGCCGGCGGTGCTGCTGTACTACAAAAATTTTTATCCGCACGCGACAGAAGAAGGCGCGCGCGACTTTCTGCTCACGGCCGGGGCCATTGGCCTGTTCTACAAGTGCAACGCCTCCATCTCCGGCGCGCAGGTGGGCTGCCAGGGCGAGGTGGGGGTGGCCTGTTCCATGGCTGCCGGGGCCTATTGCGCCGTCACCGGCGGCAGCGTCAAGCAGGTGGAAGTGGCGGCCGAAATAGGCATGGAACACAACCTGGGCCTGACCTGCGACCCCGTGGGCGGCCTGGTGCAGATACCCTGCATTGAGCGCAACGGCGTGGCCGCCGAACGTGCCGTCAACTGCGCCCAGCTCTCCCGCCTGGAAGACGGACGCGAACGCGTGGTTTCGCTGGACCAGATCATCGGCGTCATGTACCGCACCGGACTGGACCTGCAGGCCCGCTACAAGGAAACCTCCCTGGGCGGCCTGGCCGAGGCCGTCAACGCCGCACTGGAACGACGACAGGATCCGCAGGACTGAAAGAACGACAACATCGCCCTGCCAACAGGCGGGCGCAGCCTCTGTCCGCAGCCATATGCAGCAGAGGATAGGGACGCCCCGCGCTGTCCACGGGCGAACGGCCGGTGACCACAAAACCCATCCGGCGGTAAAAGGCCACTGCTGCCGGGTTCTGCTCGTTGACGTCAAGCGTCAAAGGCAGGCCGGCCGCAAAAGCCCGCTCCCAGGCCAGGCGCAGCAGCGTCCGGCCTGCCCCGCAGCCGAAAAAAGCCGGATCCACAAAAAGCATGTCCACATGTCCGCCGTTGCGCCCCATAAAGCCCACCGGGCGCAATCCGCCTGCGGAGCCATCCTGCCCCTTTCTTGCCCCTGGGCCGCAGTGCGCAAGCCACAAATCCTCCACGCCCGGCAGATAAACCTGCCGCACGGCAATATGGATCTCCGCCACAGCCGCACAGGAAAGAAAGGCGTGCGTGGCCACCACACTACGCCGCCAGAGATCCGCCAAAACAGCGTGATCTGCCCTGACGGCGCGGCGCAGACAAAACAGCGCGGCCTTAGCCAAAGCTGACCGTTTCTCCCACGCCCATATCCACACAGGTGCAGGAAAGGTGCTGCTTCTGCAGGGCCTCCTTAAAGGCCGCCGTATTCTGGGCCAGCACGGGAAAAGTGCCCCAGTGCATGGGGATGACGGCCTTGCAGCCCAGCAGCTTGCAGGCCAGGGCGGCCTGCCGGGCGTCCATGGTGAACACGCCGCCCACGGGCAGCAGGGCCACGTCAATGCTGTACAGCCGCCCCCACAGCTCCATACCGCTGAACACGCAGGTATCGCCCGCATGGTACACGGTGAGGCCGTCGGGCATGCGCACAATATAGCCCGCCGGAGCGCCGGAATCGCTGGAGTGGTAGGCCTGCGTCATGGTGACGTTCACGCCCTTGTGGCTTACCGTGCCTCCCATATTGAAGCCGATGCCGTTGAGGATCTGCGCCTGGGGCACGCCCGCGGCGACCAGTTTGCCCGCCGTGCCCACAATGGCCCCCAGCATGGCCCCGCTGCGCCGACACACCTCCACCGCCTCGCCCACATGGTCGCTGTGGTCGTGGGTTACCAGCACCAGATCAACGGGCCCCAGCGTGGCCGCGTTCACGTCCGTGGGCGGCGCAAAAAAAGGATCAATGACCACCTGTACATCAGGACAACCGATCTTGAAAGCCGAGTGACCAAACCAGGTAATGGAACTCATGACGCGCCTCCCGCGTCCGCAAACGGACGCTGCCTTACGCCGCGGGGTCGGCGACAAGGTTTGTCGGCCCCGACGCTTTGTACTTTCAGCTTGCGGAATATGTAAAAAAAGATTTGCCACAGAAGGCGAGGCGCATCACGCCTGCGCCAGGGCTTCCCCCCAGCGGCCCAGCCGGTGCGGCAGGCCCAACTGGTCAAAAATGCGCCCGCAGGACTGCCGCAAGAGCTCGTCCAGCGTTTGCGGCCGCAGATAAAAACCGGGGGAAAACGGCATGATCACCGCACCGGCCTCCTGCAGCGTAAGCATGTTGCGCAGGTGCACGGCGGAAAGCGGACTTTCCCGCGTGACCAGCACCAGGGTGAGCCGCTCCTTAAGGGCCACATCCGCCGCGCGTTGCAGCAGATTGCGCGTGGCCCCGCTGGCCAGCGCGCCCAGGGTGCCCATAGAGCAGGGCGCCACCAGCATAGCCGCCGGCACGGCCCCGCGCCGCCACCAGGAACCGCTGGCCGGCCCGGCCCCCAAATCGTCCGGGGCGTAGACCTGCCCGGCATGGGCCGTAAGCAGCTCCGGCCCGGCCCCGCATTCGGCCTGCAGCACGGCCCGCGCGCCCTGCGACACCACGCAGTGCACCCGTACCCACGGCATGCCTGCCAGCAACCGCAGCAGGCTTGCGGCCAAAGCCATACCGCTGGCCCCGCTTACGCCCACCAGAATATCGCGCGCCTGCGCCCCGGCGGCCTGCCCGCCAAGGTGCGCAAGGCCGCCCTCGCCGCACTCTTGCATAGTCTATCCCAAAGGTTGTGCCGCGCCTTCCCGGAGGGGGCGCGTATTTGTTCAGTATAGTCCACAACCGGGCGGACTGTAAACGCGGCGGGCGGCACCGCCCCAAAGGCAGAGGAGCAGCGTCTTTTACGGCAACATTTTCGGCAGGTCGCAGCCCCGTGCGCCGGGGAGGGGCGTTGGAGATCCACGCGGCCGGGCAGACGCTTTGCCGCCGCGGCGGCGCCACCCCATACGGCGAGGAGGCGAGACCGCGCCGGGGCCGGGTCCATTACGCCCTTGACAGCGGACCGCGCAAAGCATAACAGAGAAGACCTTGTGCGCTCGTAGCTCAGTTGGATAGAGCGTTGGCCTCCGGAGCCAAAGGTCGTGAGTTCGAATCTCGCCGGGCGCACCATAAGAAAGCAAGCGGTCAGCCGTAAAAGGCTGACCGCTTTTTTGTGGTTTTTTGTCAGGTTGTGCCGCCTGCGCGCCACATGATAAGATTTTACTAAACAGAAATTTTACGCGCCTACGGCTGTTCCACCAGATCTGCCAGAGCCAGAATGGTGTTGGCGTAGACGTCAGAGTGGTTGTAGGCCATGAGGATTTTGTGCTGCCGGGCGCGGGGCAGCCCGGGTTTCCAGCCGTGACGGGCCAGATAGTTGGCCAGACTGGCGATGGCGTCGGAGGTATCGAAGAGGTCCACGCGGCCGTCGCCGTTGCCGTCTGCGCCGTACACGGCGATATTGGAGGGCATGAACTGGCAGAGGCCCACAGCGCCATAGATGGAGCCGGGCAGGTGTGAGGGGGGCACGTTATCGCGCAGCATGTGTTCCACCAGGGCGCGGGTTTCCTTGTAGGCCCAGTCGGCCCGTTTGGGCATGGTGGCGGCAAACCAGTCCAGGTGGGCCTCATAGCCTGGCATGCGGGGCAACCAATCCGTAATGTCTTGAGGGCTGCGGCTCACGGCCATGCTGGCCAGCGTGTGGAAGGCGTTTTCGGGCACGTCGGCCAGCACCTTACCCAGGCGCGTTTCCACAAAAAGCAGGGCCACGGCCACGGAAGGGGGCACGCCGTAGCGGGTTGCCGCCGCGCTGAAATCCGCCTGGTGCGCGGTTATAAAAGCGCGACACTGACGGGCGTTGGCTGCGCTGACCACGCCTTTATAATACTGCTGCGCAGGTTTGGTGGAAGGGGGCCGAGGGAAAAAGCGGCGTTGGTAGAGCTCGCGCATTTTACGGCCCATGGGGGCCTGGCTGGCCGTGGGTCCCAGGCTTTGGAGCAAGGCCGTCACCCGCGGGCCGGAAAGGCCATCGGCTGCCAGACGCTGCGCCAAAGGTTGCCAGACTGCGGGCAGGGCGGCCGGAGATGCTGTGGAAGCGTTGGCGGCACCGGCGGCCGCACTGGGTGCGGACCAGGGTTGGGCCGCCCCCGACGCGTCGTTACGGGCAGCGTCGGGGGCGGACAAAGGGGCTTCCTCCAGACCGGCGGCCTCAGGGGCCTCACGTGCACCACAGGCGGAGCAGAACAGACAGACCAGCAGGATGCAGAGGCGGCAGACCAGAGAGCGGCACATGGGGAGGAGGGGAGGGGTCATGGTCAGATTTCTTGCAGCACCCAGGCCACGCGACCCAGGAGCCGTTTACGCAAGAGCTCGGAGGTGAGGGAGGTTTCGGGGAAGTCCGGAGCTTCGGAACGCAACACATAGCCGTCCTGCGTGCTGTTGAGAAACACGCGGCGCAGCACCACGCCTTCCAAAGGGGCAAACACGGCGTAGACGTGGCCGGAAACCACTTCGTTGTCCAGCGTGTCCACGCCCACATACGCGCCGCCGGCCATGATGGGAGCCATGTTGTCGGCACGCAGGCGCAGCACGGTAAGCCCGTCACGCACAAAGGAAAGGGGCAGGGCAATTTTGCCCACCAGCTCCAGTTCCGGACGGGGCTGGTCGTCGGCATAGGCGCAAAGGGGGTCGTAGAGAGAGGCTACGCTGCTGCGGGCCAGAACGTCGCCGTAGTGGGCGGCGCTTTCAGCCAGAGCGGCCGGGGCGTCCTGCGGCACATAGCCTTGTTCGGTGCGCAGGTACATGGGCCCCACGCCCTGTTTGAGCCAGTCGGGATTGAGGCCGAATTTTTCAAACAGCTTCATATACCAGTCGCCAGGTACGGAATTACGGCGCTTGGCATCGGAAATGCTGGACTGACGAATGTCCAGCACCTCGGCCAATTCCACCTGCGTACGGCTGTTGGTGGCTAGTTTGATGCGTTCATAAATTTCTGCGAATGCAGGCATAAAGGCTCCGTTAAACACGAGGCAAGCCACGTGGGCTATTGTTGATTGAGCAGGGGCGCCGTGGTGCCAAGAACTATTCTGCTGTTTTCCTTAAGGGAAGAACGCAGCGTGGCAAGCCAGCGCTGATATGCGTAGAACTGGGGCGCCCTGTTGTAGGCCTCAGCGTAGATGGCGGCGGCCTGGGCGTCGCCCTTGCCGCGTTCCACCTCCGCCGCACGTGCGGCTTCAGCCAGGATGACGGCGCGCTGCCGGTCGGCGTCGGAGCGGATTCTTGTGGATTCCTCCTCGCCTTCCGAACGGTACTGTTTGGCCTGCCGTTCCCGTTCCGCGCGCATACGGCCAAAAATGGCCCGCTGGTTTTCGGAAGGCAGATCCGTGCGTTTGATGCGCACGTCCAGTACGTCCACGCCATAATTGTGCATCAAGGCCGAAACCTTGTTGGTTACTTCCTTCATGATGACGGCCCGGTGGGAGGACACCACTTCCGTAAGGGTGTACGCGCCCACCAGAGCGCGCAGTTGGGAGTAGACAACGTCGTCAAGCCGCGCCTGCGCGCCTGGAATGCTGCGCATGGTACGGTAAAATTGCAGGGGGTCGATAATCCGCCAGCGCGCGTAGTTGTCCAGCACGATGGCTTTTTTGTCCACGGTGAAGGCTTCGCGCGAGCGGGCCTCGTAGTCCAGCACGCGGGCGTCGAAGTAGACCACGTTCTGGATAAAAGGGATTTTCACATGCAGGCCGGGGCCGTAAACCCGTTGCAAGGGGTCGCCCAGCTGCAGCACCAGAGCCTTTTGGGTCTGGTGGACGGTGAAAAACGTCTGGCTTACCACCACAACCAGCACCAACAGCACCAGGGCAAGAGCAAGAGGATTTCTGCGCATTACTTCTTCTCCAGCGCCTTGGGGGCCACGGGCGCGCCAAAACCGGGCAGGTTCAGATAGGGCAGGGCCCGTCCGGCAGCAGCGCCGTCCAGCACCACTTTGTCCTTGGAGGCGGCGAGGATTTCCTCCACCGCTTCATAGTACAGGCGCTGTTCAGTGACTTTGGGGGCTTTTTCATACTCCACGCGCAAGGCGTCAAACCGGGCGGCCTCACCCTCGGCGGCGCGCACCCTGGTGGCGGTATAGGCCTGAGCCTCGTTGCGCAGGGCCGCAGCCTGGCCGCGGGCCTTGGGCAGCAGTTCGTTGCGGTAGGCCTCGGCCTCATTGATGATGCGGCTTTTGTCCTCGCGGGCGCTGGCCACGTCTTTAAAGGCGTCAATAACTTCCCGCGGGGGGTGCACGTCCTGCAGCTGCACGGCCAGCACGCGGATACCCGCGCCGTAGCGGTCGAGGATGGTCTGCAAAAGCTGGGTGGCCTCGCTCTGGATCTGCAGTTTGCCGTCGGTGATGGCCGAATCGATCTGGCTGTTGCCGATAACCTCGCGCATGGCGGCCTCGGCCGCGTTGCGCACCAGGGCCGTGGGCGCGCTCACGTTAAACAGATACTGCACGGGGTCATTGATTTTGTACTGCACGCTGAACTGCACGTTGACGATGTTTTCGTCGCCCGTAAGCATGGAGGCTTCTTCGGGGATAGTGCGCAGCTGGCCCTGCTGAAAAGTGGCGGCCTGCCCCACGGAACGGAAGCCCACCTCGCTGCGCAGCACCTGGGTGACCTGCGGCTTGTAGACGCTTTCGATGGGCACGGGCCAGGCGTAATGGGGGCCGGGGCCCTCAGTACGGTTGTACTGGCCGAAGCGCAGCACCACGCCCTGCTCGTCGGGGTTAATGATGTAGATGCCGGAAAGCAGCCACAAACCCAGCACGGCCAGCCCTACCAGCCACACGGCTTTGCCGCGGGGCGGCTTGAGCTGCGACAGTTTTTTAAAAGGATTGTCGCCAAAAGAAGGACGGCCGCCGCCGAAATCGGATCGCCGGGCGCGGCGAGGTTCGTCTTCGCGCGGTTCGGTTTCGGGTTCCGGCTCATGCGGCGGACGAGGCGGCTGCGCGCCTTGTTGTTTCTGCCGTTTTTCCTGCAGTTTGTCCCAATCCCAGTTCATTATGTTGTTATACCTTGTGTTGAAAGTGCGGCGCCCCGGAGGAAGGATGCCGGCAGTTGTGAAAGGCATGAAAGCGGGAGAATACGATATACATAGAATCCGGTCAAGAAACGGTCCATGGCATGAAACCACAAGACTTTTATACGGGATGCGTACGCGAGGGTCAAGGCCGACGCTAAAAGAAAAGGATAACCCTTTTCGACATGACTCTGTTGCGGCAGGCGGGCGTGTTTCTGCGGCGGCCGTCTAGAGCATTTAACACTTGAAATGCTCGCTTACGGCAGGCAAAAACCTGCCTTCTCGCATTTCGTGGCAAGGATTTTCAAGAAAATCCTTGCAGAGCAGTTAGCTCATTTCATTCGCTAACTGCTCTAAGGCCGCGCAACGTGCTCCGGCCTGCCCCCACACTGTGAGCACGATAAAAATAAAGCGTTTCTGAATACTCTGCGGCGACCGCTACGGTCATGGCCGGGCGGCGCGCCTGCCGTTGACGCAGCCCGGGTCCACGCGCTCCGGCCCCGGCAACTCCCTGCCGACAAACAAAAAAATAACGGCAGCAGGGCAGTTGTTTCCTGCAGAAAAAGCGGTATTTTTTTACACGCAGCAGAAGGCGCCGCCTTGCGTTGCAACTGTTTCCGCAACGCTTGCGGTACGCCCCGGCGTCTGTCGACGCAAAAAACGCGCCACGTCTCCGTAGCGGACGTCTGCCCGCACAGCCGCAACGCCATTTGAAATTATCTAATAAGGCAAAACCACAGCGGCGCGCGCCGTGGACGCGGCAGGGTTGCGCAGGCTCGCTCCGGCCAGGGGCACCACCTGCACCACCTGCACATGGTCGGCCCGCACGGCAAAGCCCGGCGCATAGTCCGCGCCGGAGGGGGCCGGCTCCGCAGCGCTGCCGAGCATGACCAGCAAAAAAAGAGCGCTGCTCGCCAAAAGCGTCACAAACAAGGTATAGGGCCAACGGTACGGAGTAAAAAATCGCAGCATACAGCCTCCCGAAAAACATTTTCTGGTAACGCAGCAGGCAAGCAAAAACCGTACCGGAAAATTGTTCCTTCCAGCGCTGCCTGGCGCACCCAATCCCGCATATTTTTTTTCTGAAGGCACTTTGACGCAACTTTTTCTCTTGACAGGCGCAAGTCTGATGTTATGCTCATTTGAGCAAAACACAAAAACCTGATCGGGCAGGATAACCTTATGGGCATTTTCCCCGACGAAAGTGCCGCTGCAGGAGGCCTCAGATGAAGATTGCCGTTTCCAGTGAAGGCCCTGGGCTGGAGTCCATGGTGGATCCGCGTTTCGGTCGGGCCGCCGGCTTTGTGCTTTTGGACACGGAAACCCGTCAGACCACGTATCTGGACAACGGCGCTTCGCAGATGGCGGCCCAGGGGGCCGGCATTCAGACGGCGGAGCGCTTGGCCCAGGCGGGCGTTACCGTGGTGCTCAGCGGCTTTGTGGGCCCCAAGGCTTTTACGGCCCTGCAAGCGGCGGGGGTTGCCGTGTTTCAGGATATGGACAAGGGCAGCGTGGGCCAGGCCGTTAACCTTTATGAAAGCGGCAAGGCGGCCCAGGCGCAGGGTCCCAACCGCGCCGCGGGCGGAAGGGCCTGACATGCGCCTGCTGGTGGCCAGCGGCAAGGGCGGCGCGGGCAAAACTACCGTGGCCGCCAGCCTGCTCACACAGTGGGGCAGGCCGTGCCTGGCGGTGGACGCCGATGTGGAGGCCCCCAATCTGCACCTCTACCTCAAGCCGGAGCTCGCCGCGCCCGAACCGGTCTACATGGAGGTGCCGCAGGTGGATCCCGCCCGCTGCACGGCCTGCGGGGCCTGTCGGGAGATCTGCCGCTTCGGGGCCATAGCCATGCTGGGCGGCAAGGCGGCCTTTTTTGCTGAAATGTGCCACGGCTGCGGCGGCTGCTTTGCGGTCTGCCCGGCCCAGGCCCTGACCCCCGGCCGGCGGGAGCTGGGCGTGCTGCTGCAGGGCGTCACAAAACTGGCGCCGACGAGCAGGGCCTTTCTCATGGGCCGCAGCAGGGTGGGCGAAGCCATGACCCCGCCCCTGCTGCGGGCGCTCTCTGCACGGCTGGAAGATCTTCTGCCGGTTGCGGAAGACGGCGAAACCGCGCCCGACGTTATTCTGGACGGCCCCCCCGGCGTGAGCTGCCCCACCATGACCGTTGCCCGCAAGGCCGATGCAGTTCTCCTGGTGGCCGAGCCCACGCCCTTTGGCGTGCACGACTTTCGGCTGGCCCACGCGGCTCTTGAGCCTCTGGGCCGGCCCACGGCCGTAGTGCTGAACCGTGTGGGCATGGCGGAAAGCGACGCCGACGCGGCGGAGCTGCGCCGCTGGTGCGCCGGGCGGAGTCTGCCTGTACTGGCAGAGCTGCCCTTTGACCGCGAGGCCGCTGCGGCAGGCGCGCGCGGCCTGCCGCCTACCCTGGCCCCCGCCCCCGTTGGGGATGACTGGCGGCAACGCTGCACGCAGTTGGCAGCGCGGCTGCAAGCCTTTGTCAAGGAGGCCGCTCATGCCTGAGATCGTCGTCGTCAGCGGCAAAGGGGGCACGGGCAAGACCAGTCTCTGCGCCGCCTTCGCGGCCCTGGCCCATGCAGAAAGGCTGGGCCTGGCGCTCACGGACCTGGATGTGGATGTGCCCGATCTGCACATTCTGCTGGACCCGCGCCGCATCAGTGAAGAGCCTTTCATCTCCGGCAACACGGCCGTGGTGGACCCGGCACGCTGCACGGGCTGCGGCCAGTGCGTCGCCCTCTGCCGCTTTGAGGCCATAAACCTTGAAACAGGCGTGGCCAAGGTCGACCCCCTGGCCTGCGAGGGCTGCGGCGTCTGCTACAGCCTGTGCCCGGACAAAGCCATAGCCTTTCCCGAACGGCACTGCGGCCAGTGGTATGTGAGCGAAACCCGGCTGGGCCCCTTTGTGCACGCCCAACTGGCCCCCGGAGCGGAAAATTCCGGCCGCCTGGTGGCGCTGCTCAAAACCCGTACGCGGGAACTGGCCGCTCAACGCGGGCTGGACTGGCTGCTCTGCGACGGCTCGCCCGGCGTGGGCTGCCCGGTGATCAGCTCCCTTTCCGGCGCGGATCTGGCTGTGGCCGTGGTGGAACCCACCCCGGCCGGAAAGCACGACTTCACGCGGGTGGCGGAGCTCTGCGCCCACTTCCGCATCCCCGTGGCCGTGTGTATCAACAAAGCGGACCTCAACCCGGAAGAAGCGACGGCCATCCGCACCCTGGCGGCGCAGAACGGCCATACGGTGGTCGGCGAGCTGCCCTTCAGCCCCCTGGTGCCCCAGGCCATGCTGCGCCGCCGCGCTCTGACCGAAGACCCCTCGCCCCTGACCGCCCCTCTGGCGGCCATGTGGCGCGGGATACGGCAGCTGGCTGCAACGCCCCGCAAGCCTGCCGCCGCGCTTACCCACCTCTAACCAAAACAGACAAGGATGCAACGTATGAGCAAGTCAGTGGTAGCCGTTCCTTCGGCGCTGCCCGGCGGCATGGAAGCCGGCATGGGCATGCATTTCGGTCATTGCGATATTTATACCATCGTGGAAGTGGAAGACGGCAAAGTGCTGGGTCAGTCCACCCTGCCGCCCATCCCCCACCAGCAGGGCGGCTGCATGGCCCCCGTGCAGTATCTGGCGCAGCACGGCGTCACGGCCTTGCTGGCTGGCGGCATGGGCATGCGTCCCCTCATGGGCTTCAACCAAATGGGCATCCAGGTCTTTTTTGCCGGCGACCAGCCCAATGTGGGCAAAGCCGTGGAAGCCTTCTGCGCGGGACGCCTCGCCCCCTTCACCGTGGAAAACACTTGCGGCGGCGGCCATTAAGCCTCTCCAAAGGGAAAACCTTGTGACCATGCGGGCCGCGCAGCGGCCCAGGGGAGGACAGGCATGAGCAGAAATCTTGTGGTGCAAACCCGCCGCCCCGCGGATCTGGCCGCTTTTGTGGCCGGGCTGGAAACGCCGGGGCACAGCGTGGCGCTGGTGTCCGGCCTGGAAGACTGCAAGGCGCTGCTGCGCACGCAGCCGCCGGACCTGATGATTCTGGACCTTGGACCAGAGGCGGACGCACGCCGGGCCGTCATGGACCTGTTGCTGGTCAACGCCGCCGTGCCCACCGCCGTGCTGAGCCCCATGCCGGAGGAGGACTTTCACGAGGCCACCGAAGGCCTGGGCATCCTGACGGCCTTGCCCCTGCAGCCCGACGCCGCAGACGCCGCCCGGCTGTTGCAGTTGCTGGACAAACTGGCCTGACCCGTTCCCGGAACGACGCCTCGCGTCGTTGCCGCGGATGCGGCGCAAGGCCCCGCGCGGCGACGCCCTCCTCCATCCGCCGACGCGGGCCGATTGCCCCCCGGTCTGCCTTGCGCCGTACCCGCCCCCGGCATCGTCGCCACGACGAGGCCGGGGGCTTTTGTACCGGCGTCCGGCCCTCTGCGGGCAAGGGCGGAACACATCCCTGACGCCCCGTCAAAAACTACGTTGCTTCTTTCGCGCCGCCGCGCCACTGGCTGCAGAGCACCCCCGCCACAATGCAGACTGCGCCGCCATACTGGCCGGGACTGAGGCGTTCGTCCAACAACAGCATGCCGAAAAACATGGCAAAAACCGGAATCAGATTGGTGTAGGCGGCGGCGCGGCCGGCGGAAAGCCGGTTAACCCCCAGATTATACAGACCGTAGCCGGCAAAGGTCACGCAGCCCCCCAGGTAGGCCACGCAGGCCCAGGCGGCCCAGGCGGGAAAGTTCCGTCCCAGGTCCACCCGCGCCGCGCTTTCGGGCACAAAGCAGAGCAGCAGGCTGAAAAAAGCCAGCCCCACGCCGGCCTGCACGGCAGTAATGCACAGGGGGCTGTAAAACGGCGACAAGCGACGGGCCAGCAGAGTATAGCCCGTGGCGCAGCACATGGCTGCGGCCTCCAACAGATTGCCCAGGGCCGGGTTGGGGGCGGCTGCCCCTGCCCTGGCCGTGCCGCTCAGCCAGACCACGCCGCCCACGGCCAGGGCAAAGCCCAGCCACGCGCGCGGGCCGGAACGTTCCCCCAGAGCCACGTAGGCGGCCGCCGCCACCAGCAGAGGCAGCAGGGCCGTGACCATGCCCGCCTGCGAGGCCGTGGTCAGGCGCAGGGCGTGGGTCTCAAACAAAAAAAACAGGCAGGGCTCACAGAGCCCCATAAGCAAGAGCAAAGCCCAGTGCCCGTTGCGCCGCAGCTCCCGAAACAAACGCGGCCAGACAGGCAGCAGGGCCAGGCAGGCCACCAGCATACGCCCGCTCATGGTCTGCAGGGGAGTAAGCGCGGCAAGGGCCACGCGCAACGCCACAAAAGTGGAACCCCAGAAGGACATGGCGGTCAGCAGGGCCAGGTGGGGCAGAAGGGAGGACCGGATGGACAACATGACGACCGGGGGGGACGGCTGCGCCGGTTGGAGGTGATTTTTGCGGCAGCCTATGGCATACCGGGGGGAACAGCAAGAAAAACCCGTCCCCGCCCACCGCGGGGATGGGCCGTACCGGGAGCACGACATGAGCATCCGTGGTCTGATCCGCATAGCCAACATCACCCAGCTGATCCTGCTGGCCGTGCTGGCCACGGGGCTGATCTGGCTGGCGCGGGGCCAGCACACGCTTAACGGCATGGTACACGAATTTTCTCACCTTGAAAGTCTGCTGGGCGAACTGGGCGATTCGGTGCAGCAGACCTACGCCGATGCCCTGGCCTTTGTGGTCACAGGCGACAAAGCCAGCCTGGAGGCCTGGCAGCACAACCTGCAGGTGGCCCAGGGGGAAGCCCCGCGACCGCAAAGCTCGCGCCTTGCGCCAGGGCAAACAGTTTCTCTCAACGCCCTAGCCGAAGGCCTTATCCTGCCGCCGGGAGTTCTGGATCAGGTTCGCGCACTGCTCAACGAAACAGCCCAACTCGCCTACCTTACGGAAGCCACCGTGGGCCGCGCCATGGGCGAGGCCAGGGCCGAAGGCCGCCCGCCGGATCCGGAAGGCGCGCGGCGCATGCTGCGCAGCACGGGACTGGACCGCCTGCCCCTGGAGCTCGAAAGCCGCATGCGCGCACTGCGCGAACGCTGGCGCGGGGACTTTCTGAACGAAATGAAGGCGCGCCAGGCCAGCCTTTTGCCTCTGCTGGCCGCCGTGCTGGCGGGCTTGAGCCTGCTGGCCGTGAGCGCTGTGATCAATATCTACGTCTGCCACACCAGGGTGGTGCGGCCCCTGCGGGCCGTCAACCGCTACGCGGCCGCCGTGGCCGCGGGGGAAGATCCGCCCCCCCTGCGCCTGCGCCACCAGGACGAACTGGCCGGCATGTTCGCCACCCTACAGCACATGCAGGCCACCCTGCAGGCCCGCATCAACGCGCTCAAAGCCGCAGAGCTCACGGCCCGCAACAACCGCAAGCAGGCCGTGCAGGCCAGAACTCAGGCGCTCACCTCCCTGGAGCTGGCCCAGCGGGCCTCCCGCGTGCAAGATGATTTCCTGCGCCGCATCAGCCACGAAATCCGCACGCCCCTCAACGCCATCATCGGCATGAGCTACCTGAGCCTGCAGACAGAGCTCAGCGGCGTGCAGCGCGACTACCTGGCGCAAATCAACAAATCCGGCAGCGTGCTGCTGGACATGGTCAACCGCATTCTCGACTTTTCCAGCGCCAGCGAAGGCCATGTGCAACTGGAGCCGCAGCCCTTTGTGCTGGCCAGATTCGTGGAGCTGCTGCGCCAGAGCGTGGCCGGCGCGGCTCTGGAAAAAAAACTGGACCTGCGCTTTGTGCTCGACCCCGCCCTGCCCGCCACAATCACGGGCGACGAGTGCCATCTGGAAGAAGTTCTGCGCATCCTCCTGGACAATGCCGTACGCTACACCAGTCGCGGCGTAGTGGAGTGCCGGGCGCAGCCCGCCCCCCCGTCTGAAGATCCCCTTGCCGCCTCCGCGCCCGACAGGCTGCGACTGCGCTTTGTGGTGGCCGATACCGGGCCGGGCATGGACGCCCAGCAGCTCTGCACCGTGTTCGATCCCTTTACCCCCGGCGATGAATCCCTCACCCGCGCGGACAGCGGTCTGGGCCTGGGCCTGGCCCTGGCCCGGCAGCTGGTGCACCTCATGGGCGGGGATCTGCAGGTGGAAAGCGTCCCCGGCAAAGGCACGACCTTTTCCTTTGCCCTGGACTTCGCGCGGCCCCAGACCCTTGCGGCAGAGCCGGACCCGGCCCCGAACCCGACCCAGCTGCGCCCCGTGGTCCTTGTGGTGGACGACAATGAAATCAACGCGCAAATTTCCAGGGAGCTGCTTCTCCGGGCGGGTCTGGAAGTGCGTCTGGCGAATAACGGCCAGGAAGCGCTGGAGACGGTACGCCAGGGCGGCGTGGACGTGGTGCTTATGGACGTGCAGATGCCGGTTATGGACGGCCTGGAGGCCACCCGCCGCATCCGCGCCCTGGGGCATACGCCGCACAGTCTGCCCGTCATCGCCATGACCGCCCACACGGACGCAGCCTCGCGCCACGACGGCAAGGCCGTGGGCATGAACGACTATCTGACCAAACCCGTGGACCCCACCGCCCTCTACGACGCCCTGTGCCGCTGGCTGCCCGGCGGGCTGCCCTGCTGCCCCGACACGGGCACGGCGCCTGTCGGGCCCACGCCGGACGCGTCGTCTCCGGATAAAACCACGGCCACCGCCTCCGCCGGCGACGACGAAAAGATTGCCCCCGACGCCGCCCGCCCGGACGCCACGCCGAGCGACCCACCCATCAATTTTGAAGCCGGACTCGCCACTGTGGGCGGCAACAATGGCTTGTACAGCGACCTGCTGCTGCGCTTCATGGAGCACTACGGCGACAGCCCGCGCGAACTGGAAGCCCTGCTGGCCGCCGGCGACTACCGCGCCGCCGCGCGCCTGGCCCACACGGTCAAGGGGGTGGCCGCCAACCTGGGGGTAGAGCGCATCCGCAAGCTCACCACGGAGATGGAGGCCAATTTGCCCCACAGCGCGCCCCCCCAGGAGCTCATGACCGACTTTGCCCACAGCATGGCCGAAGCCCTGGCCCAGATCAGCACCCTGCAACGGCACGGCGACGCGACCACAGGCGGCCAACGGCGGCTGTCGGCAGCCCGGCTGGAGGCTCTGCACGAGGTGCTGGAAACCCTGCCAGAACGTATGGTTACAGACTGGGGCGGGGCCGAAGCGGCTCTGGCGCGCTTCGCCCCCCTGACCCAAGGCACGCCCTATGCCGGCGACGTGACGGACATTCTGCACCGACTACGCGATTTCGACACGGAGGGCATGGCCCGCCGCGCCAATCTGCTGCTGGAAAGGCTGGAGAACCCCGCGCCCAGCCCCGAAGAGGCCCCCCAGTCATGAAAGTGATTTTCTGCCTGGACCACAAACCTTCCTACCTGCTGCTGCTCAAAGCCGCCGTGCGTTCCCTGCGGGCCGTGCCCCCCGGCGCGGACTGTCTCTGCGTCTACGCCGGCGCGGACCCGGCCCTGCAGGCCACCCTGGCGACGGAAAACATCCCCGTAGCGCGCCACCGCCCGCGCATCACGCCCGGCGGACTCTCCCCCTCACAGACAACGCTGTGCGAACCTGCGCGTCAACCACTTCGACTACGTACGCCGCGTCTGGCCGGACTCCCTGCGCCCGGACGAACGCGCCCCGGCCCAAAGCTGGGAAGCGGCCCTGAAGTCCTGCCGGGCGCTGCCGATAAGAAAGACGCGACGTTCCACGGCCGCCCCCGCGCGCAGACGTTGGGGCATGTTCCGGAAAGCACGGAGACACCATCATGACGCAAACCACCACCCCCGCCGCCGGCGCATCGCCGACGGCCACCAGCCAGACCGCCGCCGACCAGGCTGCCGCCCATAAAGGCGACCTGCTGCAGCTGGTCACGTTCCATATTGCCGACGAAGAATTCGGCGTGGACATCCTTGCGGTACAGGAAATCATCCGCCCCATACAGATCACCATGGTGCCCCACGCGGCCGCCTACATTGAAGGCGTCATTAATCTGCGCGGCAAGGTCATCCCGGTCATCAACATGCGCACCCGCTTCAACCTGCCGCCGGTAGAACGCGACAGCCGCACCCGCATTGTGGTCATGGAATTTGACCAGAAAATCGTGGGCTTTCTGGTGGACGGCGTTTCCGAAGTGCTGCGCATTCCCGCCTCCACGGTGGAGGCCGCGCCCCCCGTGGTCTGCGGCGTGGGCTCGGAATACATCAGGGGCGTGGGCAAGCTGGACGACCGGCTGCTGATTCTGCTTGACCTGGACACGTTATTGAGCGACACGAAGGCCGAAGTGGGTTAGACCCCACAAGGAGGCTGTATGTCGGCCATGCGTTTGTCCCGGTCCATTGTGGGCGAGGCGGAGGCGCGCGCCGTGGCGCGCGTGCTGCTGGAAGACGGCTATCTGGGCATGGGCGCGGAAGTGCGCCGCTTTGAAGAAGAACTGGCCGCTTACCTGGGCGTGAAGCCCGCACAGGTGGTCACCACCAACTCCGGCACGGCCGCCCTGCACCTGGCTGTGGACGCCGTGGCCGCCGGCTGCGCCGTCAAAGACGGCCGCCCGGAAGTGCTGGTGCCCAGCCTGACCTTTGTGGCCTCCTTTCAGGCCATCAGCGCTGCGGGCTGCCGTCCCGTGGCCTGCGACGCGCTGCCCGAAACGGGCACCCTGGACCTGGAAGACGCCGCCCGCCGCCTGACCCCCCGCACCATCGCCGTCATGCCCGTGCACTACGCCAGCAACCCCTGGCAGTTGGAAGAGGTTTACGCCTTTGCCCGCCGCCACGGCCTGCGCGTGATAGAGGACGCGGCCCACGCCTTCGGCTGTCTGCGCCACGGCCGCAAAATCGGCAGCTTCGGCGATGTGGTCTGCTTCAGCTTCGACGGCATCAAGAACATCACCTGCGGCGAAGGCGGCTGCCTGGTTTCCTTTGACCCCGAAGTGGTCCGCCTGGCCTCGGACGCCCGCCTGCTCTCCGTGGAAAACGATGCCCAAAAGCGCTTTTCCGGCACGCGCTCCTGGGATCCGGACGTAAAGCGCCAGGGATGGCGCTACCATATGAGCAACATCATGGCCGCTGTGGGCCGCGTGCAGTTGGGCCGCCTGGATAAGGAATTTGCCCCGGCCCGGCGCGACCTGGCCGCCCTCTATGCCCAGCGCCTTAGCCCCCTCAAGGGCCTGCACCTGTTTGCCACAGACCCGCAGGATTATATTGTGCCCCATATTTTGCCCGTCTGCGTGCGGGAAGGCCGCAAAGATCAGGTGGTCCGCGTCCTGGCCGACCGGGGCATCCCCACGGGCGTGCACTACAAGCCCAACCACCTGCTGAGCTTCTTTGGCGGCGGCAAACCCAGTCTGCCCGTGACCGAAGCCCTCTACAGTCAAATCCTGACCGTACCCCTGCACCCCGGCCTGAGCCGCGCAGACGTGGAGCACGTCTGCGACGCCCTGGCCGCCGCCCTGGACTGACCGCCATGCAGACGCCTGCAGACGCCCCGCGTCCCGCCGTCACGGAGGCCCCGGCCGTTTCCGTGATCATGAACTGTCTGAACAGCTCCCGCCACCTGCGTGAAGCCCTGGACAGCCTCATGGCCCAGACCTTTACCGATTTTGAGGTCATCTTCTGGGACAATGCCTCCACCGATGCTAGCCCGGCCATAGCGCAGAGCTACGGTCCCAAGGTGCGCTACTTCCGGGGCGAGACTATCGTACCCCTGGGCGCGGGCCGCAATCTGGCCCTGGCCCAGGCCAGGGGCCGCTACCTGGCCTTTCTGGACTGCGACGACCTCTGGCGGCCCGAAAAACTGGCGGCGCAGACGGCCCTTTTTGAGGTCAACCCCCGCGTGGGCCTTGCCTGCACCGACACGGAAATCTTTGACGGCCGGGGCATGCGCCGCCGCCTTTTCGCCGAAGCCGCGCCCGTGCGCGGCAAAGCCTTTGCCGCCCTCATGGAACGGCAGTGGATTTCCATGTCCTCGGCCATGATCCGGGCCACTGCCCTCACCGGGCTTTCCTCTGCGGGCGTGGCCCCCGGCACGGGTCAAAACGGCGGCTGGTTTGACGAAAGCCTCAACGTCTGTGAAGAAGCCGACGTCTTCTACCGCATCGCCCACGACTGGGAACTGGACCATGTGGACGCCCCCCTGACGCTCTGGCGAGTGCACGGGGCCAATACTACTTTCCGCAAATTCGGCCAGTTTGCAGACGAAACCCTGCGCATTCTGAAGAAACACCGCCGCCTTTACCCCGGCTACGACGCGGACTACGCCGACCTGGTCAGCCTGCTCAACCGCCGCGCCGCCTTCCAGAAAGCCGTGGACCTCTGGCGGCAAGGGCACAACGCCGAAGCTCGCCGCGTCCTGCGCCCCTGGCGCGCCGCCGGGCGCAAATACCAGCTTTTCTGGTGGGCCAGCTACCTGCCGGGCGCCTGCTTTGATCTGGCCGCCCGCCTCTACTTTGCCCTGCCTGCCGCCCTGCGCCGCTAGAGTATTTAACACTTGAAATGCTCGCTTACGGCAGGCAAAAGCCTGCCTTCTCGCATTTCGTGGCAAGGATTTTCAAGAAAATCCTTGCAGAGCAATTAACTCATTTCATTCGTAAACTGCTCTAGCACAACGCACTGTTGAGAACAGGTATTCGCAACGTTTACGGCGCGCCCGTTCCGGCGCTTCCGCGCGCAAAGACATAGCGCTTACGCAACTGCCAGGGCATTGCAACGTTGTAATGCCCAGAAGCAAGGGCGGGCAGGGCGCTTTTGTTCACAAAAATTCCTGCCTCCGCAGCCTCCATCCTGCAAAACCTTTTTCCATCAGACAGTGCACGAAGCGCGCCCCTTTGCCGCATCCTGGTTCTGCAGGGCAGGGCGATGCTGCCGCAGGGTCATGCGGGGCCCTCTGCACTGTGCTTTTTCTTATCGCCCAGCTGTAACAACCCTGTTGTCTTGAATTTTTTACTACACCTGGGATTTTCTGTTTTTTTCCTCTCGCCGGGCTTCACCCCGTTGTTTTTCAGGACAAAACAGGATAAACATAGCCCAGAGTAGTTTCCGCCCTGCCTGATGACGAAAACAGACGACATCTGTATTTCGGCCGATAGCAAAAGGATTTTCGGGTAAATCCTAGCGGATGCGCGCACGTTTTGACGGCGCCTGCTCTGGTCGCGGGGGCGTGACCGGACGCCGGGGCGCACGGGCGTTCTGTGCCCGCCCTTCCGGCATGCCCATCAACAACATCTTTTTTGTATGAGGGTCTCATTATGGCATGGACGCAAGTTTACGATCCCGTAGGCGGAGCAGTGGTCTCCGCCCTGCTGGCAGCAATCCCGCTGTTCAGCCTGTTCTACATGCTGGCCGTACGCCGGGCTAAAGGGCACTACGCCTCGCTGGTGGCGGTGGCCCTTTCCTTCATCCTGGCCGTGGCCGTGTGGGGCATGCCCTTCGGCACGGCCGTGGGCGCACTGAGCTACGGCGTGGCCTTCGGGCTCTTCCCGATTATCTGGATCGTCGTCACGGCGGTGTGGGTCTACAACATGACCGTGGAATCCGGCGAATTTGAGTACATCAAAGAATCGCTGGCCCGGCTTACCGACGACCGCCGCCTCCAGGCCATCTTTATCGCCTTTGCTTTCGGTTCCTTCCTTGAAGGCACCGCCGGCTTCGGCACGCCCGTGGCCATCACCGCGGCCATGCTGGCCGGCCTGGGCTTCAGACCCCTGTACGCTGCGGGCATCTGTCTGATTGCCAACACCGCCCCCGTGGCCTTCGGCGCCATCGGCATTCCGGTCATCGTGGGCGCCCAGGTTTCCGGCCTGAGCGACCTGCACGTGAGCGCCATTGTGGGCCGTCAGCTGCCCTTCCTTTCCGTCATCGTGCCCCTGTGGCTGTGCGTGGTCATGTGCGGCTTCAAACGCTCTCTGGAAGTGCTGCCCGCCATCATGGTGGCCGGCGTGAGCTTCGCCGCCTCGCAGTTTGCCTTCTCCAACTTCCACGGCCCGACCCTCCCCGACATCATGTCCGCCATCATCACCATCATTTCCATGGTGCTGTTGCTGCGCGTGTGGAAGCCCGCCCGCATCTGGCGTTTTGAAGGCGAAAAGGAAACCCCCCTGGCGGGCGAAGCCCCCAGCTTCGGCGTGGTGCTGCGCGCATGGCTGCCCTACATCATCCTGGCCCTGATGGTCTTTTTGTGGGGCCTGCCCCAGTTCAAGGGTATGCTCAACGCCGTGCCCGGCGCGGTGCTCAAGTTCTCCTGGCCCGCTCTGGACGGCATGATCAACAAAGCCGCGCCCATTCTGGCCGCCGGCAAAGATCCCAACTATCCTGCCATCTTTACCCTTAACTGGCTCTCTGCGGGCGGCACGGCCATCCTGATTGCCGGCTTCCTTTCCGTGCCCTTCATGAAGGGCTACAGCTTCGGCAAGGCGGTGGCCTGCTTCTTCCGCACCATCTACCAGCTGCGCTTCCCCATCCTGACCATCGCCACCATCCTGGGCTTGGCCTACCTCATGAACTACTCTGGCATGAGCTCTACCCTGGGCATCGCCTTTACCCTGACCGGGCCGCTCTTCCCGCTCTTCTCGCCGCTGCTCGGCTGGCTGGGCGTGTTCCTCACCGGTTCGGACACTTCTTCCAACGCCCTGTTCTGCGGCATGCAGCGCTCCACGGCCGAAGTGGTGGGCATGGACCCCTACCTGGCCGTGGCCGCCAACTCCTCGGGCGGCGTTACCGGCAAGATGATCTCGCCCCAATCCATCAGCGTGGCCACCGCGGCTACCGGCCTGGTGGGCAACGAGGGCAACCTCTTCCGCTTCACCCTGGGCCACAGCCTGGCCATGACGGCCTTCATCTGCGTGCTGACCTACCTGCAGTCCGGCGTGCTGCACTGGATGCTGCCGTAGCCCACTTCCTGCTTTACACTAAAAAGGCCGCCCCCTTGGGGGCGGCCTTTTTGTGTTCTGCGCCATAGCAGCTTCAATTGTTGCGACGAAGGAGCTTAGCCCGTTGCGGCGAAGGAAGCTGACAAAGAGGCAACACTCGTTACGGGCAACGACAGCAGCACTCAGAAGATCCCTACTGCACCAGCAGTTTGAGGAAACGTTTCTTGCCCAGTTTGACGACATAGGAGCCCCTGGCAAGGGAAGAGAGGGGGTCGTCACAGCGTTGGCCGTCGATGGAGAGGGCGCCTTCTTTAATAAGCCGTTTGGCTTCGCCGCGGCTTTTTACCAGTCCGGCGGCTTCAAGGAAGGCCGGGGGCGTGCTGGCTTCGCCGGAAGAGCAGGCGTATTGGGGCATTTCATCGGGCACGCCGCCGCCGGCAAACACGGCGTTGAAGCCTTGCTGGGCTTCATCGGCGTCTTTGGGGCTGTGATAGCGGGCGACCATTTCGTGAGCCAGGGCCTCTTTGGCGGCCTTGGGGTGGACGCTGCCGTTGGCCACGGCGGCCTTGAGGGCGGCGATGTCCTCCAGAGATTTGCTGGAGAGCAGTTCGTAGTAGCGCCACATGAGCGCATCAGAAATGGCCATGACTTTGCCAAAAATCTGGGAAGGCGCTTCGTCTATGCCGATGTAATTGCCGTAGGATTTTGACATCTTGCGCACGCCGTCCGTGCCTTCCAGCAGAGGCATGGTAAGGATGCACTGGCTTTCCTGCCCATAATGGGCCTGCAGGGTGCGGCCCATGAGCAGATTGAACTTCTGGTCCGTACCGCCCATTTCCACGTCAGCCTTGAGAGCCACGGAGTCATAGCCCTGGCAGAGGGGGTAGAGGAACTCGTGGATAGAGATGGGGCGTTGCTCGCGGAAGCGTTTTTCAAAGTCGTCGCGTTCCATCATGCGGGCCACGGTGCAGCAGGAGGCCAGACGGATGAAGTCCGCGGCGTTCATGGAACCCAGCCAAGCGGAGTTGAAGGCCACCTCGGTCTTTTCCGGGTCCAAAATTTTAAAGACCTGTTTTTTGTAGGTCTCGGCATTGGCCATGACCTGTTCTTCGGTAAGGGGAGGGCGGGTTTCTGAACGGCCGGAAGGGTCGCCGATGCGGCCGGTGAAGTCGCCGATAAGAAAGATGATCTTGTGGCCCAGCTCCTGAAAATGGCGCATCTTGTGCATGACCACGGTATGGCCCAGGTGCAGGTCCGGGGCGGTGGGGTCAAAACCTACTTTCACGCGCAGGGGGACGCCCCGCGCCAGTTTTTTGCGCAGTTCGCCCTCGTCGATAAGCTCGGCCACGCCACGTCTAATGGCGGCCATCTGGCGGTCGATATCCGTCATGGTGCATATCCTTGTGGAAAAACGGTTGGCGGCGACGCCGCGGCAACGGCGCACGGCTTTCTTTGATAGCCCCGGCTCTGGGCAGTGTCAAACCGGAACCGCCCGGCTTTGGGGATGTTCATCCTCAAGGCCGGACAAAACGGAACGCTTTCCGCCCGTGACCGATAAAAACCGCCGCAGGCTGCAGCGGCACAAAAAGGCTTTTTTATCGCGGTGACGGGGAAAGTCTGCACCACGCCGCTCTTACCGGACGCCTCGTCCTCACCAAGGCCCGTCCGCAATGATGACGGTTGTGAAAAAGGCCCCTTGCGGGGCCTTTACTGTGGAGGCTGCCGCCGCCTGGTTGGAGGGCGGCGTGGCTGATGGCCGTGGTGCGGCTCAGGCATTGGCGGCCTTGAGCATCTCTTCCACCATGGAAAGGGTGGGGGTGGCGGCGGCGTCCAGCCCGCAAAGACCGCGCACGGCCAGCATGAGCAGGTCGAACTGCAGGGCCATTTCACTGACGCCGTTATCGATGATGCAATTGTCGCCGTGCATGCGCAGCTTATAGGCGTGACGGCTGCGTTCCTGCCCGCTGGAGCGGACGATGTAGTAGACCTGTTCGTTGTGATCGGTCACATAGAGCTTCTGACGGGTGAGCATGCCAAGGCCTTCGTCATACCACGAGCATTCGGAGAACAGGCGACCGCGAAAGGTGAAATCGCAGCCATTGTCGTGTTTCAGACAAATGTCTTCCATGACTTTCCGCATCTGCATTCCATCCTCCGCGCTCTTCCGTCCGGTCCGGCACTGGCGGACGGTGCTTGCAGCAAGCTAGCACTCCGGCGGAAGCGTTGTCAATAACCGCAGCAAGCGCACAACAAGGGCGCAGGCTGAGGAGCGCCAATATTTTTTTATTTATGCAAAATAACACGCTAAAAAAATTTCGCGGCAGGGCCGAACTTGCGGTGGAGAGGGGAGCGCGCCTGCGGCAAAAGCAACGACAAAAACGCAATGCGGTTTTGTGCAGGCACCATATAACTGGCTGCTGACGCAGGAAAACCCTTACACGCATCACACCGAAGGCGCAGGCCGCTTATTGCGCCCGTGGCTTGCGACCGGCAAACAGCGCGTAGGCACGGGCCACGGGCGAGGCGGGGTCCATGCCTACAAGGCGTTCGCCGCTGGGGCGAGGCAGGGGCTTGCTGCGCCCCACGGGACGGGTGCGCGTGACCGGCAGAGGGCTTGCAGCCGAAACGTCCAGCCCGTTCTTGCCCAGGAGCAAGGATACCCGCACGCTCTGAAACACCGGCGCTTCCATAAAGGCATTGGCCCGGTCCAGCAGTTCCTGGCTTAGGTAGTGCAGCTCCTGAGCCAGCATGGCGTCTTCTGCCCCAATAAGCAGCAGGTCGCGCCGGTGCCCCAGGGGCCGCGCCAGGGGGGCCAGATCCGGCCCCATAACGCTTTCCCAGTGCTCCCACAGGCTTTGCAGGCGAGCGCGGCGGGCCGCTTCCTCCGGGTCCAGACCCAGCCCGGCAAAGACCCCCGCCAGAGCCTCGCCCACGGGCATAGGGCCTGAAGCCGCCGTGCGCTTACGCTTGCGCCGGGCCATGAGGCCGCCCCCCTGGCCACAGCGGCGACGCAAAGCCGTATTGACTATATGCATATATCTTGATATTTACATTCATATTGCGGCCCCACCTCACTCCACAGGGGCCGTCACCGAGGTCCGGGCGCAGCCCGGCGACCGGCTTTTGCGCCCCTGCGCTTCCACCTTTTTTCAGGACAACCGGCATTATGGACAACGGCACGGCCCTGCTCTGCTTCAAGGCGCTTTCCGACGAAACCCGTTTACGGCTGGTCTACATCCTGCTGCATTATGAGCTTTCGGTCAACGAACTGGTCCACATTCTGGATATGGGCCAGTCGCGCGTGTCGCGCCACCTGAAAATTCTTACGGAAGCGGGCCTGCTGGGTTCACGTCGGGACGGACTGTGGGTTTTTTACGCTGCGCCCAAAACAGGCGAGCGCCACGATCTGCTGCGCGCCCTCATGGCCTTTGTGCAGCCCGATGCCCACATGCGGGCCGACCTGGCCATGGCCGCGCAGATGCTGGAGGAGCGCGCCCGCAAGACCCGCCAGTTTTTCAACGCCATTGCGGAAAACTGGGACGAGCTGAATAATGAAGTGCTGGGCGATTTTGACCTGCCCGCGGCCGTCTGCGCCGCCGTCCCGCAAGGTTGCGGCACGGCCGTGGACCTGGGCTGCGGCACCGGAGCCGTACTGGCCAGGCTCTTGCCCCTGGCGCACAGGGTCATCGGCGTGGACGGTTCGGCCCGCATGCTGGAGATCTGTCGCCGCCGCTTCGCCCCGGAGGATCTGTCGGCGGAGCGGGTTTCTTTGCGCATCGGCGATCTGAGCCATTTGCCTTTGCGCGACCACGAGGCGGATTTTGCCTGCATAAACCTGGTGCTCCACCACCTTTCGCAACCGGCCGAGGCCCTGGGCGAAATCCGGCGGATCCTGCCGCCCGGCGGGCGGCTGTTCGTGGCGGATTTTCTGCGCCATACCGACGAGGCCATGCGCAACCGCTACGGCGACCGCTGGCTAGGCTTTGCCGAAGACGCCCTGGCCACGGTTCTGCAGAAGGCAGGCTTTGCCGTACACAGTGCCGTGCGCAAGCCCGTGGGACGGGGCCTGACCCTGCTGTTGCTTCAGGCCGATGCGGTTGACTAATTAAATCAATAAATTCAGCAAACAGATAAAAAACAGAGGGTTCAAGGAGAAATTATGACCAAAGCACTGGATTTGACCCTGGCGCACAAAGTGGCGGACATGAGCCTGGCCGACTTCGGCAGCAAAGAAATGCAGCTTTCCGAACGCGAAATGCCGGGCCTTATGGAATGCATCAAAAAGTACGGTCCTTCCAAGCCTCTCAAGGGCTTCAAGGTCACGGGCTCCCTGCACATGACCATTCAGACGGCCATGCTCATCAAGACGCTGCATGCCCTGGGCGCGGACATCCGCTGGGCCTCCTGCAACATTTTTTCCACCCAGGACCACGCCGCCGCCGCCATTGTGGAACAGGGCCTGGCCAAGGTTTTTGCCTGGAAGGGCGAAAGCCTGGAAGACTACTGGTGGTGCACTGAAATGGCCCTTACCTGGCCTGACGGCAGCGGCCCGGACCTTATCGTGGACGACGGCGGCGACGCCACCCTGTTTATTCACACGGGCGTGGAGGCCGAAGAAAATCCCGCTATGCTGGACAAAAAAGCCGACAGCAAGGAATTTCAGTGCGTGCTGGATCGTCTGAAGCTGCGGCTACAGGACAACCCGCGGCACTGGCACAACGTGGCCGCCAAGGTCCGCGGCGTGTCTGAAGAAACCACCACCGGCGTACACCGCCTTTACCAGCTGGCCGCCGCGGGCAAACTGCTTTTCCCGGCTGTCAACGTCAACGATTCCGTAACCAAGTCCAAGTTTGACAACCTCTACGGCTGCCGCGAATCCCTGGCCGACGGCATCAAACGCGCCACGGATATCATGGTGGCCGGCAAGGTGGTGGTGATCTGCGGCTACGGCGACGTGGGCAAAGGCTGCGCCCAGTCCATGCGCGGCTTCGGCGCGCGCGTGCTGGTGACGGAAATCGACCCCATCTGCGCCCTGCAGGCCGCCATGGAAGGCTTTGAAGTCATCACCATCGAAGACGCCTTGCCCTGCGGCGACATCTACGTTACCTGCACGGGCAACTATCACGTCATTACCGGCAAGCACATGGAAGGCATGAAGGACGAGGCTATTGTCTGCAATATCGGTCACTTTGATAATGAAATCGAAATGACCTACCTGGAGAACACCCCCGGCGTCACCAAGACCAACATCAAGCCGCAGGTGGACAAGTGGACGCTCAAGTCCGGCCGCAGCATTCTGGTGCTGGCCGAGGGACGTTTGGTCAACCTGGGCTGCGCCACAGGGCACGCCAGCTTCGTCATGTCCAACAGCTTCACTAACCAGACCCTGGCCCAGCTCAAGCTGGCCGCAGAAAATCTGGAAAAAAAGGTCTACATCCTGCCCAAAAAGCTGGACGAAGAGGTGGCCCGCCTGCATCTGGCCCGCCTGGGCGTCAAGCTCTCCACCCTTACCCAGGAGCAGGCCGACTACATCGGCGTGCCCGTGGAAGGGCCGTACAAAGCTGAAATGTACCGCTACTGAGGCTCTCCGGGGCGGCGCGGCTGTTGCCCGCCGCCTCAACGGCCCGGTCCGGCAACGGGAAAGCGCGCTACCGCCGCTGCCCCGGCCGGTCCGGGCCTTCAGCTACGGCAACAGCCCGCCTGCTGCTCCCGCATCAATGGCCGCAGCATCCCTTCGCGCACAATAAACGCCACCACCGCCTCCACACCCGCGCCGGAAAGCAGCTCCGTGAGCACATAGGGCCGCTGCCCGCGCATTCTGCGCGTATCCCGCTCCATAACGTCCAGCGAAGCGTGGACCATGGGGGCCAGATCCACCTTGTTGATGATGAGCAGGTCGGATTTGGTAATGCCCGGCCCGCCCTTGCGGGGAATTTTATCGCCGCCGCTCACGTCGATGACATAGAGGGTCAGGTCCGCCAGTTCCGGGCTGAACGTGGCGGAAAGATTGTCCCCGCCGCTTTCCACCAGCACCAGTTCCAGGCCGGGATGGCGGCGCTGCAGCGCCTCAATGGCCTGGATGTTCATGGAGGCGTCTTCCCGTATGGCCGTGTGCGGGCAGCCGCCCGTTTCCACGCCCAGGATGCGGTCGGCCTCCAGGGCGTTGTGCCGCAGCAGAAATTCCGCGTCCTCGCGGGTATAAATATCATTGGTGACCACGGCCATATTGTAGTCTTTGCGCATGCGCAGGCAGAGATGGCGGAGGAGGGCGGTCTTGCCCGAACCCACCGGGCCGCCCACGCCCACACGCAGGCAGGGTCTTGCAGTCATGGTTTCAACTCCTGAACAAACGTGAATACTGCCGTTCGTGCGCGGCGCTGCACAGGGCCAGCCCCGGCAGGGACGCCCCCACCGCCGTATCGTCCAGCGCGGCGGCCTGTGCCGCTTCCTGCGGCAGCAGGGATAAAAATTCCAGCAACAGCTTCTGGGCGGCGGTCTGGCCCAGGGGCACGGTCTTGCAGGCCACGGCGGTCTGGTTCTGCAGCCAGCTCCAGGCATAGGCGCAGGCCGCGTTCAGCCCAAAGGACGCCGCCTGCCCCGGCGTAGGGGCCGCCTTTGCGGCGCGCGTCTGCAGCAAAGCCGCCGCCGCCGCGAAACAGGCCGTATAGCCCGCGTCATCCGGCAAATCCATACCCGGCAGGGGCCCCGCGGCAGCCAGCAGCCCCGTATCCGTGAGCAACCGCCGCAAAGCCCGGCCCATCTGCACTTCCTCCTGCCACAGTTCCGCACTCTCGCGGCTTGCCAGCACACGATCGTTCCAAAAGCGCAGGCCCGTCGCGTCTTGCGTCATTGCCGCCCGGTGCAGGCGCAGCAGCAAGGGCAGATCGTTGCGGGCCAGGCCGTAGTGCAGCACGCCCGCAAGCCAACGCCGCAAGCCCGCAGCGTCGCCCGCCAGGCCCTGTTCCACGGCAGCCTCCAGCCCCTGGGACCAGGCAAAACCGCCCACGGGCAAAGTCTGCCCGGCCAGATAGAGCAGGGGCAGCAGGGCCGGGTCCGGCCCGGACCAGACCCCCGTGACCGCGCCCCCCAGTGCAGATCCGGGCGCGGAGGCTTCAGGCATGGCTGTGCGGGCCGTCATACGCGCCCCCTTCGGGCACGAAGGCCGCGTTTTCCCGCCGCAGGCGCAGGCCCAGGCTTTCCGCCAGTTCTTCCAGCACATGGTCCGGCGTAAAGCGCAGCCACTTGTGCCCCAGCTGCAGAGGCGCATGGCGGTTGCCCAAATGATAGCAGGCCCGCGCCAGCGTCTCCCAGTTGGGGGCCACGGCCGTCACTACCGGCTCCTGAGCATTGTGCACCACGGCCAGGGTTTCCCCCGCGCGGAGCACGTCCCCTTCCCGCAGCACCTGCCCCCGTTGCAAAAACAGGCCCGCTTCCTGCCCGCTGTCCAACCGCAGCCGTTGACGGCACTTGCCGCGCTGCTCATAGGCCAACGTCAGCCGTTCCGTGGGCTGCAGATCGTCGCGGTTGCCCAGATTTTCCGTAAATTCCAGCATGGAACCTCCTCCTGTGAAGTTGGAACTGCTTTCCCCCGCGCGCCATCCTTCAAAAAGCGCTTCTCTTCTCAGGGCGTGCGCCGGGCGAACCCTGGCCGGAGGGGAAACGACCTTGTCACGTCGCCTGGGGCCGCCAATCCAGTGCAAGGCCGCGAAGGAGCGGACTTTGCTCTTCGCCACCTAAAACAGAAAATAGCGCTGCGCCATGGGCAGCACCTCCGCCGGCGGGCAGCTGAGGATTTCGCCGTCGGCGCGCACCTCATAGGTTTGCGGGTTGACGGAAAGGGCGGGCGTGGCGCTGTTCAGCAGCATGTCGCTCTTGCGCAGGGCGCGCGTGCCCCGGCAGGCCGAAAGCCCGCGCAGCAGGCCCAGTTCGCGCAGGCGGCCTTCCCCGCCGTTTTCCATAAACGCGCGGGAAACAAAGCTCAGGCTGGCCGCTGCCGCCGCCTGGCCCAGGGCTCCGAACATGGGGCGGCTGTGCATGGGCTGGGGCGTGGGAATGGAGGCGTTGGCGTCGCCCATGGGGGCGCAGGCTATCTGCCCGCCCTTGAGCACCAGCAAAGGCTTGACCCCGAAAAACGCCGGTTTCCAGAGCACCAGGTCAGCCAGCAGGCCCGGCGCCACAGCGCCCACGGCATGGGACAGGCCGTGGGTAATGGCCGGGTTGCAGGTGTATTTGGCCAGATAGCGCCGCACACGGAAATTGTCGTTGCCGTGGTCTTTATCTTCCGGCAGGGGGCCACGCTGCACTTTCATCTTGTGGGCTGTCTGCCAGGTGCGGATGATCACCTCGCCCACCCGCCCCATGGCCTGGGAATCGGAAGAAATCATGGAAATGACGCCCATGTCCTGCAGAATATCTTCCGCGGCAATAGTTTCGCGCCGGATGCGCGAATCGGCAAAGGCCGCGTCCTCCGGCAGCGAAGGGTTGAGGTGGTGGCAGACCATGAGCATATCCAGATGCTCGTCCACGGTGTTGACCGTATAGGGTCTGGTGGGATTGGTGGACGAAGGCAGCACGTTGGGCAGAGAGCAGGCCCGCAGAATGTCCGGCGCGTGTCCGCCGCCCGCGCCCTCCGTGTGGTAGGTGTGAATGGTTCGCCCCCGGAAGGCGGCCAGAGTATCTTCCACAAAACCGGCCTCGTTGAGCGTATCCGTGTGGATGGCCACCTGCACGTCGTATTCGTCGGCCACAGACAGGCAGTTGTCGATGGCCGCCGGGGTGCTGCCCCAATCCTCGTGCAGCTTAAGGCCGCAGGCTCCTGCCTCCAGCTGTTCGCGCAGGGCGTCGGGCAGGGCGGCGTTGCCCTTGCCCAGAAAGCCGAAGTTCATGGGCAGCAGGTCCGTGGCGGCCAGCATGCGCTCCAGATGCCAGGGGCCGGGCGAGCAGGTGGTGGCGTTGGTGCCTGTGGCCGGGCCCGTACCGCCGCCCAGCATGGTGGTAATGCCGCTGGCCAGCGCCTCCTCCACCTGCTGCGGGCAGATGAAGTGGACGTGGGAATCCATGCCCCCGGCTGTGAGCAGGCAGCCTTCGCCGGCAATGATCTCCGTGCCGGGGCCGATGATCACGTCCACGTCCGGCTGCACGTCCGGGTTGCCGGCCTTGCCCATGCAGGCTATGCGCCCGTCCCGAATGCCCAGATCGGCCTTGATGACGCCGAGCGCCGCATCCAGAATAACGGCGTTGGTGATGACCGTGTCCATGGCGCCTTCGGCATTGCCGCGCTGGCTCTGCCCCATGCCGTCGCGGATGACCTTGCCCCCGCCAAAGCAGACTTCTTCGCCGGGCACGGTGTGGTCGCGCTCCACCTCAATCCAGAGGTCCGTATCCGCCAGGCGGATGCGGTCGCCCGTGGTGGGGCCGTACAGCTCGACGTACTGGCTTCTTGGTATGCGGATCATGCTTCTTCCTCCCCGACCACAACGTCCAGCGGCCCCATCACCTGCCCCCGAAAGCCGTAGACGCGCCGCAGCCCCCCATAGGGAATAAGCCGCACCTCGCGCTTCTGCCCCGGCTCCAGTCGCACGGCCGTGCCGGCCGGAATATCCAGCCGCATGCCGCGCGCCTTTTCCCGCTCAAAGACCAGCGCGGGATTGACCTCATAAAAATGGTAGTGCGAACCCACCTGAATGGGCCTGTCGCCCGTATTGGCTACTTCCAGCACCACTTCGCGCCCTTCCGACGCGGCGTTGCAGACCACTTCGCCCGCCGCCAGCATGTATTCGCCGGGGATCATAAGGCCCTCTCCTTGCTACAAAATGGGATCGTGCACCGTAACCAGCTTAGTGCCGTCGGGAAAGGTGGCCTCCACCTGTACCTCGCGGACCATCTCCGGCACGCCCTCCATGACGTCCTCACGGCTGAGCAGATTGCGGCACGAACCCATGAGCTCGGCCACGCTCCGCCCATCCCGCGCGCCTTCCAATACCGCCAGGCTGATGTAGGCCACGGCTTCCGGATAGTTGAGCCGAAGCCCGCGCGCCTTGCGCCGCTCCGCCAGCAGCCCGGCCGTGAACAGCAAAAGTTTGTCCTTTTCTCTGGGCAGCAGTTCCATAATGCCTCCTTGGATGGAGAATTTCACACCCCCACCCATCTTTTCAAAAAGCTCCGGCCCAGACGCGCGGCGGGCAGGGCGCCCGGCCCGCCAGTACAGGACGCAGCAAGGCCCAGACCTGAAAAAACAGCCGCCGGGCCGCTTCCATATCCGGCCCCAGATAGCGCAACAACAGCACGCCCTGGCGCAGGGTGGCCCCGGCCCGCCCCGACGCGGGGGACAGCGCGCGAACCGGGCCGGGGCCGGGACGGCCACCGGAGATCAGGGGCGTACAGGGGCTCTCCGGGGCCAGCCCTTCCTGCAACTGGGCGCAGACCGCTTCCAGGGCCGCCTGGTCCGGGCCGGGGCCGCCTTGCGCCTCTGCCCGGCCCACGGCAAACAGCGTGGCACACACGGTTTCTCCCTGCAGGCCGAAAGGCCCGTGCTGCAGCTCATCCCCGGCCGTGAGGTCCAACGTCTCGTGCAGCAGGGGGCGGCCCGCGCGCCAAAGGCTCAATCGCTGACGCAGACGGCCGCGCGTAAAGCGTTCTCCAGCCGCCGCACGGCCCAGACAAAGGGCCTCCCAGCCCAGGCAACAGGCCGTGGCATCCAGGTCAATGGCCGTTGTCAGCTCGGCCCGCGCGCCGTCATAGACGATGGTTTCACGCGGCAGCCACTCCAGCAGGCCGCCGCGCACCCGCAACGCCACATGCTGGGCCTGGGGCACCTGGCAGGCGTCCGCGGCATAACACTTGGCGGCCGAGGGCGTGGTAAGCAGCACATGGGCCTGGGGCTCCACCAAGGCGGTTATGCGCAGATCGTCACCGCTTACCAGGCCGCCGGGCGGATGCAGCAAACAGCAGTGGCAGGGCTCGGCCAAGGCAGCTGCGGCCAGGGGCGCGCCCGGCAAAGGCCCTTCCGGGTAAAAGGGGCGCTGCACGCGCAGGGGACCGTGAAAAGACATCCTGGTCAGCACGCTGCGCGCCAGCCGCGCTTCAAAAATAAGGTCCAGCCCGGCGCTCCAGCGGCGGTCCGGCCCGAACCCGTGCCCGGCGTCGTCGTGCGCCGCAGGCGCAGCAAAGCAGGGGGAAGGGGCAAGGGGGGAAGGGGGCAGCACAGCGGGGCCTCAGACGCTCAAAAAGGCTTTGACCGTGGCCGCGTCCAGGCCCTGCATGGGGCCCTGAGCCATAATGTGCCCCCGGTCCATGATCATATAGGTATCGGCCATACGCCGGGCAAAGGGCACTTTTTGTTCCACCAGCAGGACGGTAAGGCCCAGCTCCGCGTTCAGCCGCCGGATGGCGACGGCGATATCCCGCACGATATTGGGCTGGATGCCTTCGGTGGGTTCGTCCAGGATGAGCAGGCGCGGTTCCAGAACCAGGGCGCGGGCAATGGCCAGCTGCTGTTGCTGCCCGCCGGAAAGGTCGCCGCCCCGACGGGAGAGCATTTCGCCCAGCACCGGGAAAAAGTCGAAGATGAAGGACGGAATGCTGCGCAGGCCGTCCCGGCGCATGGGCAGGGAAAGCTCCATGTTTTCCCGAACGGTAAGCAAGGGGAAGATTTGGCGGCCCTGGGGCACATAACCTATGCCCAGGGCCGCACGACGCTCCACAGGCAGCGGGAGCAAGTCCTTCCCTTCCAGGAAAATATGGCCGGAGCGCGCGGGCAGCACGCCCATGACGCACTGCAGCAGCGTGGTTTTGCCCACACCGTTGCGGCCCATGAGGCAGGCGCAGGAACCGGCGGCCACTTCCAGCTCCACATCCCGCAGGATGTGGCTGGATCCGTAATACTGATTGAGATTTTCTATCCGCAGCATGACGTTTACTCCAAGGGTTCGCCCAGGTAGGCCTCCACCACGGCCGGATGGTTCTGCATGGCCTCCATGCTGCCCTCGGCCAGCACGCTGCCCTGATGCAGCACCGTGACCTTGTGGGCAATGGCCCGAACAAATTCCATATCGTGTTCCACCACCATGATGCTTTGCTTACCTTCCAGCTCGTGCAACAGCTCAATGGTGCGATCCATTTCCTCCGGGGTCATGCCCGCCACAGGTTCGTCCAGCAGCAGCAGGCGGGGCTTCTGCATAAGCAGCATGCCGATTTCCAACCACTGCTTCTGCCCGTGGGAAAGGCTGCCCGCGGGCATGCGGGCCTGCTCCGCGAGGCGAATACGGGTGAGCACTTCCTCCAGGCTGTCGCGCTGTTCGCCGTTGAGCCGCGCGCGAAAAGCGCCCCACACGGTTTTACGGCCCGCCAGGGCCAGCTCCAGATTCTGGGCCACCGTCAAAGCCGCAAAGACCGAAGGCTTCTGGAATTTGCGGCCGATGCCCGCCTGGGCAATGGCTACCTCGTCCATCTGCAGCAGGTTGCAGTCACGGCCAAACCAGGCTGTGCCCGCGTCGGGGCGGGTCTTGCCCGTGATGACGTCCATCATGGTGGTCTTGCCCGCGCCGTTGGGGCCGATGACGCAGCGCAGCTCCCCTTCGTCCACATAGAAGGTCAGGTCATTGAGCGCCTTGAAGCCGTCAAAACTCACGCCGATGCGTTCCAGATAGAGGGCGATGCGCGGCTTTTCCAGCATGGCGCGGGGAGGCTGCACGCGCTCCCGGAGCGGACGCTTGTCAAAGGGCGTGTGGCTGGCCTCGTAGGCTTTGGCCGCTGCTTCCACTTCCTCCAGGCTACGGCCCTGCAGATAGTCGCGAGAGGATTTCATGCCGCGCCTCCTTGCGTTGCGGCCTCGGAAGGCGCAGAGGGCCTTTGACGACGCAGCCATGCGCGCAGTTGCGCAGGCAGTCCCGCCAGCCCCTGGGGCAGGAACACGGTGACCAGCACAAACAGCCCGCCCAAGGCAAATAGCCAGACCTCCGGCAGCACGCCCGTGAACCAGGTTTTGAAGGCATTGACCGCAATGGCCCCCAATACCGCGCCGTAAAGCCTGCCGCGGCCTCCCAGGGCCACCCAGACCACCACTTCAATGGAATTGAGGGGTGAAAACTCGCCGGGGTTGATAATGCCCACCTGCGGCACATAGAGTGCGCCGCCCACGCCCGCCAGCACAGCGGAAAGGGTGAACACCGCCACCTGAAAGCGCTCCACCCTGTAGCCCAGAAAGCGCGTGCGGTCTTCGGCGTCGCGGATGGCCACGCAGACCCGCCCCAGGCGCGAGGCCGTCACGGCCCGGCACAGACAATAGCCCGCCATGAGGGCCAGCGCCGAACAGGCAAAGAGCGCCGTGCGCATGCCATCGGTCTGGATGTCAAACCCCAGCAAGGACTTAAAGTCCGTAAGCCCGTTGTTGCCGCCGAAGCCCATTTCGTTGCGGAAAAAGGCCAGCATAAGGGCGTAGGTCATGGCCTGACTCATGATGGAAAAATAGACCCCCGACACCCGCGAGCCGAAAGCCAGTCGGCCGAACACATAGGCCGTCACGCCCGGCAGCAGCGCCACCAGCAGAGCCGCCGCCCAGAAATGCTCGCTGCCGGTCCAGAACCAGGGCAGTTCCTTCCAGTTAAGAAAGACCATGAAATCCGGCAGGTCCGGATTGCCGTACACGCCGCGCGCGCCGATCTGGCGCATGAGGTACATGCCGAAGGCATAGCCGCCCAAGGCAAAAAAGGCCCCGTGCCCCAGGCTGAGCACCCCCATGTAGCCCCAGATCAGATCCACGGAAAGGGCCAGCAGGGCGTAGGTCAGGTACTTGCCCAGCAAGGCGACCAGATAGCCCGGCACATGCAGGGCGCTGGCCTGGGGCAGCAGGCTGCCGCCGCAGACCGCCAGGGCGAACAGTGCCGTAAGCAGCAGAAAAACGCGGGTGGAGCGGTTGAAGAGCCCTTCGTGCGGCAGAGGATCCTGCCCGGCGCGAAGGACCGGCGCCGTGGAGAGTAGCGTGCGCATATTATGCCTCCACCGCCCGGCCCTTCTGCGGAAAGAGCCCGCGCGGCCGCTTCTGGATAAACAGGATAAGACAGACCAGAATGATGATCTTGGAGAGCATGGCCCCGCTTACGGGCTCCAGAAACTTGTTGGCCACGCCCAGGGCCAGGCCGCCCGTGAGCGTGCCCCAGAGGTTGCCCACCCCGCCGAAGACCACCACCATGAAGGAATCAATAATGTAGCCCTGGCCCAGGTTGGGCCCCACGTTGGTGACCTGGCTCAGAGCCACGCCGGCCATGCCGGCCACGCCGGAACCCAGGCCGAAGGTCAGGGCGTCCACCCGCGCGGCGCGCACGCCCATGCAGCGGGCTATGGGCCGGTTTTGCGATACGGCGCGCACCTCCAGCCCCAGTCGGGTACGGTGCATGGCCGCGTGGATGCAGGCAAAGACTCCCAGGCAGAACAGCATGATGTAGACGCGGTTGCAGGTCAGGGCAAAGTGCGGAGTGATCTGCCACACGCCACTCATGAAGTCCGGGGTCTGCACGGCCCGGTTGAGGGGCGAAAACACGCTGCGCACGGCCTGCTGCAGCACCAGACTCACGCCAAAGGTGGCCAGCAGGGTTTCCAGCGGCCGGCCGTAGAGAAAGCGGATGACCGTGCGCTCCAGCAGCACGCCCATGCCGCCGCTGACCAGCAGGGCGGCGGGCACGGCCAGCAGCAGCGCCAGGCCGGGGCGGCCGGGCAGCATTTGCTGCACGCCCCAGGCCGTGTAGGCCCCCAGCATGATAAATTCGCCGTGGGCCATGTTGATGACGCCCATGACGCCAAAGGTGATGGCCAGACCAGTGGCCGCCAGCACCAGAATGGATCCCAGGCTGAGGCCGAAAAAGAACATTTCAAAAAACCCGCCCCACTGGGCGGCCACACGCTGTCTGTACAGGGCGTCCTGCGCCGCCTTGGCCACCGCCGGGTCAGCACTGTCGGCAAGGGCGTTCAGGGCGTTACAGGCCGTGGGCGCACCGTTGGCGTCGAGCGCGGCTACGGCCTGCAGCAGGTCTGCAGGGGTGGCGCTTTTGTCCGCCGCCGTGTGCAGGGCCAGGGCGGCTTCCAGGCTGGCGCGGGTGGGAGCGTCCTTTTCCACATCCAGCAAGGCGCGCAGGGCCGGGGCTTTGAGCGGCGGTACGGCGCTTTCCATCAGTGCGGCGGCCGCGGCGCGGCGGCGCAGCACGTTGGGCGCAGTGAGGGCGCGGGCGTTCAGAACATCGGTGATGCGCTGGCGCTGACGGTTGCTGGTGCCCACGCGGCGCAGTCCTTCAGCGGGCCGGGCCGACGCTTCCGGCGCAAGCAGTGGCCGGGCGGCACCATCAGCGGCCGCCACATAGAGAGTCCGGGTTTCCTGATCCGCCAACAGACGGCCGTGGAGCAGGGCGCGCAGCAGCCTGTCCTGAAGGTCGACGGGCAGGGTGTCCAACAGGTCCAGGGCCTTGTCCCTGTCCATAACCTTGGGGCTGACCAAAGCCCGGAGCAGTTCCGCAGGCAGGGCTGTGGACAGCCCGGCCTGCTCCTGGGTCGGGCTGGGCTCCGGAGTCGTGGCGGGAGTCAGCGCCGCGTCTCCGGAGGCAGCGCCCGCCGCCGGAGCGGCAGTGGGCATTGCCAAGGGCAAGCCGCACAGGATGCAAAAAAGAAGGGATAACACCGCGCGCATAGACATATCCTTGTCCGGGGGGCTCTCCGGCATGACAGCCGGAGGGGACAGCCGGTGGGGGAGGGGGGCCGACGCGGGCAGGGTCGGCCCCCTCCGGTTGCAGGGTGGAGGCTCTATGAGCTTTGGACGTGCGGCCTTACTTGGCAGCGCCGCCGCACTGTTTTGTTTTTACGTTGTAGTTGCCGCAGTTAATGGGGTCGGTCCAGTCCGCTTCCAGGTCTTTGGAGCCGGGCAGGTAATCGGACCAGGCGTCGCCGGGCACCACTTTGGGCGTCTCCCAGACCACCTGGAACTGACCGTCGGCCTGGATTTCGCCGATCAGCACGGGCTTGGTAATGTGGTGGTTGGGCAGCACCTTGGCCATGCCGCCGGTGAGGTTGGGGGTTTCCAGCCCCACAATGGCTTTGAGCACCTTGTTCACATCCGTGCTTTTAGCTTTTTCCACGGCTTTGACCCAGAGGTTGAAGCCGATGTAGTGGGCTTCCATGGGGTCATTGGTCACGCGCTTGTTATTCTTGATGTAGGCGTGCCATTTTTTGATAAAGGCCTTGTTGGCGGGCGTGTCCACACTCATGAAGTAGTTCCAGGCCGCCAGGTGGCCCACCAAGGGCTTGGTGTCGATGCCCGAAAGCTCTTCCTCGCCCACAGAAAAGGCCATGACCGGAATATCCGCCGCAGAAACGCCCTGGTTGGCCAGCTCTTTGTAGAAGGGCACGTTGGCGTCGCCGTTGAGGGTGGAAACCACGGCGGTCTTTTTGCCGGCGCTGCCGAATTTTTTGATCTCCGCCACAATGGACTGCCAGTCGGAATGGCCAAAGGGCGTATAGTTGATAAGGATATCTTCCTTTTTCACGCCCTTGGCGGTGAGGTAGGCCTCCAGAATCTTGTTGGCCGTGCGGGGAAAGACATAGTCCGTGCCGGCCAGCACCCAGCGCTGCACGCCCAGGTCGTTCATCAGATAGTCCACGGCGGGGATGGCCTGCTGGTTGGGCGCGGCCCCGGTGTAGATGACGTTGCGTGAAGACTCCTCGCCTTCATACTGCACGGGATAGAAGAGCAGGCCGTTGAGCTCCTCAAACACGGGCAGCACAGACTTGCGCGAAACCGAGGTCCAGCAGCCAAAGACCACGGCTACCTTGTCTTTGCTCAGCAGTTCGCGGGCTTTTTCCGCAAACAAGGGCCAGTTGGAGGCGGGGTCCACCACCACAGGCTCCAGCTTTTTGCCCAACAGGCCGCCTTTTTTGTTCTGCTCGTCAATGAGCATGAGCATGGCGTCCTTGAGCGTAGTTTCGCTGATGGCCATGGTGCCGGACAATGAATGCAGAATGCCCACCTTGATGGTGTCTGCCGCGCGTGCGCCGGTAACGCCGCCAAGGGTCAGGGCCAGCGCCAGCAGTGCCAACATTTTCTTCAACATCGCTTCCTCCTGGGAACACGGGGTGTACGCGCCCGGCCCCCATGGGACGCGGTGCGTTGTTGCCTTTGGGTAGCAAGCGATGTGCCAGCTTGGATTTTTTTATATCAGTGCGATATGTAATAATATTTTTTTAAAGTATCCCGCTTTACCGAAACATTTTTGTTTTTTTGCCCCGAGTATAAAACATTTTTGTTTTATACTACCGCACAAAAAAGCCCTGCACCGCAAAAGGCGGTGCAGGGCAATGGGCTCTCAAATGGGCTTTCGACGGCTTTTTGCCGCTGTCAGGGATGGCAATGCTGCAATGCCCTGGCGGTTGCGTAAGCAGACACCCGCCGTGGAGGCGCAAGCGCAGCTTCAGCGTTGCGACACAGGATGCTGCGGATGCAAGCAATCGCTATTGATTTGCGCGCTGAAACGCCGGAGCGAGCGTGCCTTACCCTTTGCGAATACCTATTCGCAACGGTGCGTTGCTCTAGAGCATGTAACACTTGAAATGCTCGCTTACGGCAGGCAAAAGCCTGCCTTCTCGCATTTCGTGGCAAGGATTTTCAAGAAAATCCTTGCAGAGCAATTAACTCATTTCATTCGTAAACTGCGCTATTTGTGCAGCTTTTGGGCGATGAGTTCGCGGATGATGGTGCTCAGGCCCGGCAGGTCGGGTTTGGAAACCTGCTTATCCGCCCCCACTTTGACGCCTTTGGCGTAGAGCGCTTCGGTAATGAGCGAAGAAAACAGGATGACGGGCAGGTGGTGCATGCCCGGCGCTTCCTTGATTTTGGCCGTGAGCATGTGGCCGTCCATTTCAGGCATTTCGATGTCTGAAACCACCAGGTGCACCAGGTCGGTGAGTTCCTTGCCCTGGGCCTGCGCCTCGGCCTGGGTTTTCAGCAAAAATTCCCAGGCCTCCCGTCCGCTGCCCACAGCCGTGACCTGAAAGCCGGATTTTTCCAGTGAAGATCGAATAATGTGCCGCAGGGAGTTAGAGTCGTCCGCCACCAGCAGGTGGAACTGTGCGGCCCCTTCCACCGGGCTGCTGTCCAGCTCCACCTTGGACATGTCCAGGCTGCTGTCCAGATTGGCCAGAATTTTTTCCATATCCAGGATGAACAGTACGCGGTCCTGGATGCGCAGCACGCCAGTGATGCTGTCGCGCGAATACGTCTGCACATAGCGGTTGGGCGGCTCAATGCGGTCCCAGGTCATGCGGTGGATGCTGGTGACCGAAGACACCAGGAAGGCCGCCTGCACGCCGCTGAATTCTGTGACGATGACCTTGGCGTTTTCTCGCGTGGACATCTCCTTGCCCAGCCAGGCCGCCAGATCCAGCAGAGGCAGCACCTTGCCCCGCAGATTGAAGGTGCCCAGCACCGAGGGGTCGTGCTTGCTGGGCACACTGGTGATGCTGGGCAGGCGGATGATCTCCAGCACCTTGGCCACATTGATGCCGTAGCGCCCGCTGTAGGCGCTGCCGTCCGGCTGCTTTTCGTCAATAAGAAATTCAATGATTTCCAGTTCGTTATTGCTGACGTTGAGCAAGCTGTTCTGCGACATGGCGTCCTACCCTCAAACAGTTTCACTTCGGGAAGAAGGCTTCCCCGGTGCTTGCGTCACCCACGCCGGCACTGGTCTGCGTCCTTGGCAAAGCTGTATATTGCGACTTGTAAAGCTCATCGGCAAGGCCGCGATTTTCTTAAGACGCCCCAGACCGCCGCCAGAAAAAAATCAGGACAGGACAACCTTGCGCCCCGGCGCGCCCTTGCCGCCCGCACGGGGCGGCTCGCGCCTGGGGCAAAACCCTTCCATGGGGCATTGCCCGCACTGGGGCTTGCGCGCCGCGCAAACCTCCCGGCCGAACCAGACCATGCGGTGGTTGAAGTCACCCCACTCCTCGCGGGGCAGCAACGCCATGAGGTCGCGCTCCACTTCTACGGGGTCTGTGGCGTCCGTAAGGCCCAGCCGATAGCAGATGCGCTTGACGTGCGTGTCCACGGCCAGGCCCTCATTGATGCCAAAGGCCCCGAACAGCACCACGTTGGCCGTCTTACGCGCCACGCCGGGCAGGGTCACCAGCTCCGCCAGGGTTTGCGGCACCGAGCCGCCAAACTGATCCCGCAGGCGGCGCGCCGCGCCCAGCAGGTTTTTGGCCTTGCTGTGGTAAAAGCCCGTAGGCCGGATGACGGCTTCCAGCTCCTCCGGCGCGGCTTCGGCCAGTGCCGCGGCGTCCGGCCAGCGCCGGAACAGCTCCGGGGTGACGGTATTGACCCGCGCGTCCGTACACTGAGCGGCCAGCACTGTGGCCACCAGCAGTTCCCAGGCGTTGCGGGCGTCCAGGTGGGTGTGCGGCGCGGGATAGCGCGCCTGCAGGGCCGCAAGCGTGCGGGAAGCCCGCTCTTGGCGGTCGTTTTTTGTGCTCATGGGCCTGCTATGCCATAGCCTGTTGCCCGCCGCAAGGGCGTCCTCCGTGCCCGCGCGGGACGTTCCCAAAAATATCCGGGCCGCTACGGGCAGCAGCTGTGTCTCCCGTGCCCGCGCCGGAACGTTTTCGCCATACGGCAACCCTTTCCTGCCATAGAGGCAAGCGTTTTTTGCTCGACCTTGGGCCCGGGGTTTGGCATGCTGGCGCTGTTCTCCCTTAACCTTGGCTTGCTTCGGGGCACTTCACCCGACGCCACCCCGGACGTTTGGCCGTCACCGGCCCTGCCGCGACGGATTTTTCACAACATGCCGATTTAACAGGTGTAAATTATGAAGATCATAGGCTTGCTGGGAGGCATGAGCTGGGAAAGCACGGTCAGCTATTACCAAATCATCAATCGGGCCGTAAACCAAAGGCTCGGCGGACTGCATTCCGCCCAATGTCTTCTCTATAGTGTGGATTTTCAAGCCATTGAGGATTGCCAGAAGTCCGGGCAATGGGAGAAAAGCGGCCGCATCCTGGCCAAGGCGGGTCAAGCCCTGGAACGGGGCGGGGCAGAAGTGCTGCTTATCTGCACCAACACCATGCACAAAGTTTTTGACCAGGTGCGGGCGGCCGTAAGCCTGCCGCTGATCCACATTGCCGACGCCACGGCCGAAGCGGTTTTGGCGCGCGGTCTGCGCCGGGTGGGCCTGCTCGGCACGGCCTACACCATGGAGCAGACTTTTTATAAAGAAAAAATCATGGCGGCGGGCATTGAGGTTATAGTTCCCCCACAGAAACAGCGCCGGGAAATAAACCGCATCATTTTTGAAGAGCTCTGCCACGGCGTCATTGCCGCGCGCTCCCGCGAATTTTATCTGCGTGCAGTGGAAGATCTTGCGGTGCGCGGCTGTGCGGGCATTATCATGGGCTGCACGGAAATCGGCCTGCTGCTGCGCCAGAGCGACACGCCCATTCCCCTTTTTGACACCACGGAAATCCACGCCCTGAGCGCGGTTGCCTTTGCCCTGACCGCAGCGTGACGGCCGGTTCGCCCTTTGTTTTTCCACAGTCTGCGTGTAGAATGCGGGGCAGGAGGCGCGAGTGCCCTACCTTGTCTATATGACCGTACCAGGCCGTGAAGCGGCTCTGCGTCTGGCCCGCGGCCTGGTGGAGCGCCGGCTGGCCGCCGGGGTCAACGTGCTGCCCGGCGCGCAATCTGTGTACCGCTGGCAGGGCAGGGTGCACGAGGCCGAAGAGTGTCTGCTGCTTGCGCAGGTCAGCGATGCGGCCTTTGCGGACGTGCAGGCCTTTGTCCGCAGCGGGCACCCCTACCAGCTGCCCTGCGTGCTGGCCCTGCCCCTGGCAGACGGCCTCAAACCCTTTTTGCGCTGGATCGAACGCAACAGTCGGCCCCTGGCATAACGTTTCTTTCACCCTTGTCCTTTTCGGCAATGAGGCAACCATGTCCATCTACGTTTCCGGTTCGCTGGCCTTTGACCGCATCATGACCTTTCCCGGCAATTTTCAGGACCACATCCTTATGGACAAGCTGCACATGATCAATGTGAGCTTTATGGTGGACGGCATGGACGAACGGCGGGGCGGCTGCGCGGGCAACATCGCCTATTCTCTGGCCCTGCTGGGCGAAAAGCCGGTCATCATTTCCGCCGCCGGGCGGGACTTCGGCCCCTACGCCACGGCGCTGGAGCGGCTGGGCCTGCCGCTGGAAGGCATACGCCGTCAGGACGACATCTTCACGGCCCTCTGCTACATCACCACAGACCTCAACAGCAACCAAATCACCGGCTTCTATCCCGGGGCCATGACGCTGCCCGCCCACTACGCCTTCCCCCATCTGGACCCCGAAGCGGACATGGCCATCATCTCTCCCGGCAATGTGGAAGACATGCGCCGCCTGCCCGGCTTTTTCCGTGAGCAGGGCGTGCCCTACATCTACGACCCCGGTCAGCAGCTGCCCGTACTTTCCGGCGCGGACCTGCTGGCCGCCATTGAAGGCTCCTTTGCCTGCATCACCAACGATTATGAGCTGAACATGATTTGCAAGGCCACAGGCAAAAGCGAAGACGAACTCGTGGGCCGCACCCTCTGGCTGGTCACCACCCTGGGCGCGGACGGGGCCGTGGTGCGCGGCGCAGACGGCACGGAAACGCGCATTCCGGCCGTGCCCTGCACTGCCGTACAGGATCCTACCGGCGCCGGCGACGCGCACCGCGCGGGCCTGCTCAAGGGCCTCACCCACGGCCTGACCATGCCCGAAGCCGCCAGACTGGGCTCTGTAAGCGCCAGCTTTGCCCTGGAAAAACTGGGCACGCAGGAACACAGCTACACACCGGAGCAATTTCGTCAGCGCTACGAAGCGGCTTTCGGCCCCCTGCCCCAGGGCATTCTGTAAGCACGGTTCTGCGCCGCTTGGCGCAGCCGCCAGGCACTGCAACATTGCAATGCCCTGGCGGCTGCGTAAGCAGATGTCCACCATGGGGCGCAAGCGTAGCTTCAGCCGTTGCAACACAGAATGCTGCGGATGGAGACAGCACCGCTATGCATTTGCGCGCTTAAGCGCCGAAACGAGCGTGCCGTAAACGTTGCGAATACCTGTTCTCAAAGGTAACTGCTCTGCAAGGATTTTCTTGAAAATCCTTGCCACGAAATGCGAGAAGGCAGGCTTTTGCCTGCCGTAAGCGAGCATTTCAAGTGTTAAATGCTCTAGGAGGCCCCAATGCTGCCGACCCTCGCTCTGATGATCTTTGCCGGCTGCATGGTGGCCCTGCAGGCCCCCATCAACGCGGCCCTGGCCCGCGCCGTGGGCACCCTGGAAAGCAGCTTTATTTCCTTTACGGTAGGGGCCCTGTTTTTGGGGCTGATGAGTCTGGTTCTGGGGCGCGGGCACGTTCTGCGCCTGACCGAAGCCCCTGCCTGGCAGTGGGTGGGCGGGGTGTTGGGCGCCTGCATGGTCTTCAGCACGGTACTGGCCGTGCCGCGCATCGGCGCTCTGGCCACGGGCGTGGCCATGATCCTCGGCAACCTGTTCATGGCCTCTGTCATCGACCATTTTGGCTGGTTTGGCCTGACCCCCATGCCGCTGGACTGGCGCAGAGCCGTGGGCCTGCTGCTCATTTTGGCCGGCCTGGTACTGGTCATGCGGCGCTGATAGCGCCGTCAATGACATAGCCGCCGGGCCCGCATCAGACCTGTTCGCCCTTGTCCGCATCCATGCCCAGCCTGTGCAGCAGGGCGCCCAGTTCTTCGCGACTGGCGTAGGGCAGGGCGATGCGTCCCGCGTTTTCGTCGCCGCTGATGCGGGCCCGACAGCCCAGACTGCGGCTGAGGTCCTGCTGCAGGGCCTTCAGCTCCGGGCTTTTTTTGCGGGGAACACGCGCCTTCGGCACAACGGGCGCCGCATCCGCCAGATCCCAGGGCAGGGCGTTGTTGCCGCGCCAGTAGGCGGCCGCATCCTCGGCCTCGCGCACAGTAAGATTGTGTTCCACAATGCGGCAACGCAGGTTTTCCGCCGCCGCGGCCTCGTCCACGCCCAACAGGCAGCGGGCGTGCCCGGCGGTGAGCCGCCCCTCCTCCAGATCCTTGCGCGCTTGCGGGCTCAGCTGCAACAACCGCAGGGCATTGGCCACCGAAGGTCGGCTGCGGCCCAGGCGCAGGGCCAATTCCTCCTGCGTCAAATTCAGGGTCCGGCGCAGGGCCTGCAGGGCCTCGGCCTCTTCAATGGGGTTCAGGTCTTCGCGCTGCAGATTTTCAATCAGCGCAGCGGCCATGACCTCTTCTTCCGACATCTGGCGCACATAGACCGGCACCTGCTGCAGGCCCGCCAGCTGCGCCGCCCGCCAGCGCCGTTCGCCCGCCACAATCTGATAGCCCTGACCGCCGGGCAGGGGCCGCACCAGCAAAGGCTGCATAATGCCCTGCATTTTGATGGATTGCGCCAGCTCCTGCAGGCCCGCGTCGTCAAACCGCCGCCGGGGCTGATCCGGATTGGGGTGCAAATCCTTCACCGCCACCTCCGCCACAGCGCTGCTCACTTCCTTCTGTGCCGCCGAGCCGGCGAAAAGGGCGTCCAACCCCCGTCCCAGTCCTTTGCTGCTGCCGCTCATGGCTGCTCCTTGTACACTGCATTTTGCAATAGCATTTCTTTATTTCCCTTGCGGTTTTGCTCTGCCAAGGGCTCTTCCTGCGTTCCATGCCGCGCCGAACCATGCATAATAGTGCGATATATCACTAAGATGCCATGTAGGCTACCGTCTATCCAGGCTGACCGGCCCCTATCTTGCGCTATTGCGGATGTGCGCCGATGACGGGCTGGGCCTTGACTTTTTTTACAGCCGCGCGTCATCTTACGGCCTATCATTAAAGGGGATGCAAACCATGTCGTATAAAGACGCGCTGCGTTATGTCACCGACGCCAAAGGCAATGTGGAATATGTGATCCTGCCCTGGGATCTTTGGCGTCGCCTGGAGCCGCAGGCCGCCGCTCTGCACGCTAAGCCCCAACAGCCGGAAAATCTGGAGCAGCCCCTAGGTCCGCTGGCCGATTTTGACGCGCTGCTGCGGACCTGGGACTTTCGCTATCCCTACAGCCCGGCCGTTTCCTGCCCGCACTGCGGCGCGGCCACCGAAGACTGGCGCACGGACCCAGCCCAGCCTTTTGTACTGACCAACGCCAATATCGGCGGGCTGCTGGTCTTCCATTGCCGGGCCTGCGGCACCACCATCCGACAAAAGCATTTCCGCGACCACCAGGCCCTGGAGCACAGTACGCCGCACTGCTGAGCGAACACACGCCTGGGGCGTCAGCGTCGGGCCGACAACACAGGCGGGGGGTAGTGTGGGCAAACCCACGCGACCACGGTCGGTGAGGATGGCCCAACCACATGGCGCCGCAGCCCAAGGCGCTTGGGCCAAAGGAAACGCCCTCCGCTGCCTCCTGGCACAGCCGCGTCGATGTCGAACCCGCGCGCCGAAGCACCGCCGGGCAAAACCCGGCTACGGCGCTCGGCCTTGCCGTTGTGTCTGCCCCTTTGGCGCAACCTGTTGACCGCCGCGGGCGCACTTTCTGCCCCATGTGGGCGTAGTGGGCGGCACAAGGGACCGTAAGGGGCCGTGCCGAAACTCGCTCCGGGGCTGGCCCTCTGATGGACGCTGCGCGACCTCGTGAGCTTTTGCCGACGTCCCTTTGCGCCTTTTCAAGCCGACAGATCCTTCAGGAATATGCCGACGCTGCAAAAACCGGTTTGCCTGCGCCGCAGCGGGACCGCGCGCCTGAACCGCTTGGGCGCATCAGACGCGAGAATTTTCCCCAAGCAAACAACGCAAGCACATTGCGGTTCTGGAAAATACAAATAAACCGCGACATAATGACTACGTTAGCATACCGCACTATTGCAACACGGGGCTTTGCGCTGCGGGACGGCGCAATACCACCTCTTTGGCCAAACCCAGGTAGGCGTCCGCCCCTTTGGATTTGATATCATAATGGATAATGGATTTACCGTGGCTGGGCGCTTCCGAGAGGCGCACGTTGCGCGGAATCACGGTTTCAAAAAGATGGTCGGGGAAGCAGCGCCGCACTTCGTTTTTGACTTCGCGGGTCAGCCGGTTGCGCGTATCGTACATGGTCAAAACAACGCCCAACAATCGCAACTGCGGGTTCAGGCGCTTTTTGACCTGTTCAAAAGTCTGCAACAGCTTGACGATGCCCTCCAGAGCAAAAAATTCGCACTGCAGGGGAATAAGCAGTTCACGCCCGGCGCAAAGGGCGTTGAGGGTAAGCAGCCCCAGTGAAGGAGGGCAGTCCAGAATAATATATTCGTAGTCATTGTGGATGGGTTTCAGACATTCGTCCAAAAAAAACTCCCGCGCCATCTTGTCCACTAATTCCAGCTCCACCGCCACCAAGTTGGTGCTGGCTGGCAGGATATCCAAAAAGGGAGAGCGGGTTTTGGCAATACAATGGCGCACCTTTTCCGGCTCATAAAAGGCCCCGTACAGATCGCCGTGCAGATTCTCCTGCTGCAGGCCCAGGCCGCTGGTGCTGTTGGCCTGAGGGTCGCAATCCACCAGCAAGACCTTTTTTTCCATGACCGCCAAAGCGGCCGAAAGATTGATGGCTGTAGTGGTTTTGCCCACGCCGCCCTTTTGGTTGGCGATGGAAATAATGCGCGCCATGCGTCCCTCCCGGTCACAGGGGTCTGAAATGATGCAGGTAAGCGGACAACCGCCACGGCGCGCAAACGCGGCGCGCACAAAACGCCAATGCTTGCCATGTTGAGCGCAGACGTCCTCAAAATTGTACGATGTCCGCCCTTGACGTACAGCAGCGCAAGCAACCACGAGGCGATTCTGGCCCCTGGCTTGCTGCAGCATAACGGGCCAGGGCCCTTTCGTAACAGGACAAGCTGCGTTTACGCTTCTGTGACGGTGTTCTTTTGCGCAGCCGTCAGAATGTTCTCAAGGCGAACCATCTTGTCTGGCAGGCGTAACAAGCCAGAGCTGCTTTAAAAATCAGACCACGGGCAACGTTTCACGTGAAACGCAATAACAAACATGTTTCTCATGAAACGCCGCAAAACAAGCCGACTTTTTTGTAGTGCATTGCAAACCTTTCGTCAAGCGTGTGTGGAAGAATGTGGACATGCGGCACACGCACGGACGGGGGGATATTCCACTGCGGCAACCGATGTTAGCTTTGATGTACCGAAGCAAAACAGCGAGAGAGTGCCCTGGCCTGACCTTTTTGCAGTGGGGGAGTGTAGTTATCCTTTAAAACCAGAGCCAGCAGGCCACCCCACCTATCATGACAGACAGGTGCACACGTTTGCCAAAGCCACGCACCAGCCACCGTCGTACAGCCCTTTGCGCTCAGCGATGTTTTGTATAAAAAATTTCTTCTACAGCAACAGGCAGCAGAGTACCGGCCAGGCCCAACACTTGCGATTCGTTTTGCAGGGCGGTAAAAATTCTTATGGCAAATACCATGGTAAAAGTATAAAATTTTTGCAATGACAACCGCTGGCTGCACGCCACGATGTTTACCTCCGTTTCACGTGAAACGTGACGGACGGCGCAGAACAGGGAGCAACTATGGGGACAAAAAAAATCCTGCTGGTGGATGACGAACCGGATGTGACGCGCATTTTAGCCAAGCGCCTGGGCAAGAGGGGGTATGTCTGCGCAATGGCCAGCAACGGCCAAGAGGCTTTAGCGGCCCTAACCAACGACCCTTGCGGCCTGGTTGTCATGGATGTGAAGATGCCGGTGCTGGACGGCATGGCCGCTCTGCAGCAAATCCACCAGCAGTGGCCGCAGATTAAAGTTATTCTGCTGTCGGGACACGCTGACATGCAGCTGGCAGTGCAGGCCATGAGCCAAGGGGCTTTTGGCTATCTCATGAAGCCCGTAGATCTGGACGAATTGATCTTCAAGCTGGAAGATGCGTTCACCCAAAGCAGCCTTGAAGTCGGGGCGGACACCTCGCCGGAAAACACCAGGCAACAAATGCAAAGGTGAAATTTATCCGGACCTGCAGGGCTGGTGGCGGGCATTCGGGGGAAAATATGACCATGGATTACTGCCGCAAAGGGTCCTCGGTCGCGGCACAGCCCCCCCCAAAAAAGAACTCTGCAGAACAGGCAGAAGACGGGCAAGCCCCTGATTGGGGGGAAGGGGCGGGGCAACAACGCACTGCCAAAAATGCGGCTGCCGTGCTCTGGACAGCGCGGACGTAACAATCTAAACATGACTGTCCCGCCTGAGAAGGGGGGAGAACTGCGCGCCCCCAAAAAACGCACACAGCGCCGGGGCAAGGCGCAGGCCTGTCGTGACCGTCAGCACGGGCAAAGCGGCGTGCGTCAGAGAATAGCCCTGGCCACAAGCGACAGCAGCAAAAAAGGACAGAGTAACAGAGCGGAGTATCTATGCGGACTATGCAAACATTTGTGCTGGCAGCCCTTATGGCGGCAGGCCTGCTTTGGGGGGCGCAGACCAAAGCTGCGCCCATCAGTGATGAAAATCTGACCCAGGCTCTGGAAAAAATCTTTCGAGAACGTCCGGATCTGGTCATGGACGTGCTGCGCCGCAACAGCGAATCTGTCCTGGATATCGCACAGCAAGGTTCCAACCTACGGCGCAAGCGCAGCATGGAGGCCCAGTGGGCAGAAGACATGAAAACGCCCAAGTCCGTACGCACGGCGGACAGGCCCGTACTGGGACCGGCCAACGCCAAGGTCAGGATCGTGGCGTTTTCAGATTTCACCTGCCATTTTTGCCAGCAGGCGTCTCACACCCTGGACGCCCTCATGCGGCAATACGGCAAAGACGTGAGCCTGGTTTTCAAAAATCTGCCTCTGGACGAAAAAGGTCCGGGGGCCACCTCTGCAGCCTACTTTACGGCTATTGCGCAACAGGACGAAAATAAGGCCTGGGCCTTTTACCGAACGCTTTTTGCCAACCGGGACCAGTTAATAACGGAAGGTGAAGCGTATTTGAAAAAAACGGCCCAGGAACTGGGCGTCGATATGAAAACCCTGGTCAAAGATCTGCACAGCAAAAAGGTCAAAACCATTTTAGCCCAAGACCAGGAAGACGCGCAAAAACTGGGCGTGGAAGGCACCCCCTATTTTCTGGTCAACAATATGGTGCTGCGCGGAGCCCTGCCCCTGGATCTGTTTAAAGACGCTGTGGACATGGCCCTCAAAAAACAAGCCGACAAATAAGAACTGATCGGGCAAAGCCCGTGCCCGTCAGGAGCCAGACCCTGCGACAAGACGCAGGCGGCAGAGCTGACCACCGCACGCGCGCATGCAACGGAACCATACGCGGGCCGTTCGCCCCCAACGCGCCACATCCAGACAAACAAGCTCCTGCAAGCCCCCATACCGCGCAGTGCGGCCTGGGGGCTTGCAGCGTCTGCGCATTTCCATGTTGCAAGCATATTCGTACAACTTTTAAACGCTCCCGCAGACGCTTTCCCGCCCCCAAAAGCAGCGCCGATGCCCCCCGGGTGTCTGTGGACGTCTGTGCACGCCTTCACCAAAGCCAGTGCAACTGAAATTTTACCAGGAACAAAGACGTAGGCGCCGGCGCCACGCTGCATACCGTGAGGTTGAGACAAAAAAGCTGCCGAAACCTCACGGTAAAAGTGCTGGGGGGCAAAACATATCCACTCCTCGACAACAACAAGAATACGCTCTGGGTAAAGCGTCACTGGAACAAGAACAGCGACGCCATACGGCAAGCGCTACAAAGTCGGCAAAATAACGGGGGGGGGGATGGAATAACACTTCCCTGCAGGCTGGCAAAAACAGGGCAGATGACGCACTGTGTCTGTAACTTTTATATCAAATCTCTAGAGAAAATGGGACTTGACCTTTTTGACGATTCCCGGCTTATAGGAGATAGAAGTTATAGCAGCGGGAAAAATGCGGCACGAGATTTGCTATGCAATACGCACAGGCAGTTGTGTCAAAAAAGCAACGCCTCAGGCCATGAAATACGGTAAAAGGGCCAGCGCCGCAGAAGCGCAACATACAGCTCTCAATAAAAAAGCCTTATGGCCGCGGCACAGCCTGTAGCCGAGGGAAGCCACAGGTGCAAAGAAGCCCGCAAGGCCTTGCGGCACAAAGGCAAAACACGCCGGGGCTGGCAAGGCCCCCGCGTAGGCGAAGGAAGGGAAGGACAATGCAAGGACACGCGGTTGCCAAAACGGTACGCTCCGCCCTGTTGGTGGGCCTCAGCGTGCTGTTGCTGAGCGGCTGCGGGCTGCTGGGGCGCAATGTGGACACAGGCCCCACGCCAGAGGCCGCCAAAGGGGTGGTGCGCACCGCCTATGCCCAGATGGGAAAAAACTACCGATCTGGCGGCGCTTCGCCACAAAAAGGTTTTGATTGTTCCGGGCTCATCTGGTGGGTGTACAACAAAAACGGCGTAAAAGTGCCCCGCATCACCGTGGACCAGGCCAGAATCGGGCAGTCTGTGCCGCGCGAGCAAGTGCGCCCCGGCGACATCGTGGTCTTCCGCACGAGCGCAAGCCCGCGTGGACTGCACACCGGCATCTACGCCGGGGGCAACTCCTTTATCCACAGCCCGCGCAGGGGCGAAAAAGTGCGTATGGAGAATATGGACATCCCCTATTGGCGCAGCCGGCTTGTCTCAGTGCGGCGCGTCGTGCGCTGAGCCTCTCCGCCACGTCCTTCTGCCGTCTCGCATCACCGCAAGCAGGGCGAGACGGACAGTGCCCTCCCGTCCCTGCAAAAAGCGTAGAAAAAAGCCTTGCCTCGTGGGCATCTCGCCGCATAACGTCGCAATCCCCCGCGCCAATCCGCAAGCTATCCAGGCAGCACAACTCCACCCAACGGCAGGCCCTGTCGTTCGTTTTTTCTGCAAGCTCAAAACAGCCACAAGACCGTCAAACCACAACAAGGACCGCGCAGGGGGCAAGCCCGCTTGCAGCCCCGTTCTGCAATCCTGTCCTTTCAGGCCGTGTGGACGCTTCCACGCCGCACCAGAAAAGCGGCAAAAGATCAAGGACGGCTCCGACCGTGCACCAGTGCAGCAAACCGCAAGGCACATATGTCGGCCAGGCCGCAAGCCCTCAAAAAACGCTGAATGCTGCGCAAAAAAAGCGGGCAGCTTGCCAAGGCAGAGGATTTTGCTTACGTTTTTTCTAAACGCAGCAGCGTAGTGAAAATGCGTTTCAGAATGCCGGTCCGCAAGGCCACAAAAAGCCTGATCCGAACGCCCGCAGCGAGGGAGGACGTATGCCACGCAAAGCTACAGCGACGGCAAGCCTGTTGAGCATTGCGGATATTTCGCGCCATTTCTCCCTGCCGGAATCCACCACCAGATACTACTGCAAACGTTTTGCCGCCTATATTCCCAGTGTGGGCGAAGGCCGCCGCCGTCGCTACCGGCACGAAACCCTTACGGTTATTGCCGCCATTCTGGAACAGATGCAAAAATCCCGCACCGCCGCCACAGTGGAAGAAGCCCTGCAAACGCGCTTTCCCCGCAATGCGCTGGTGGTGGCCCCGGCGCAGCCGCCGGACCAGAACACCGCTGCAGCCGTTACCGCCTTTCCCGACGCAGCCCTGCAACTTCTGGAACGGCAAACCACCGCCGTGGAAGCCATTGCTGCCGTGCTGCGCCTGTTGGTGGAACGCCTGCCCGCATCGCCTCCAAGCACGCCATCGGCCTCCGTTGACGCGCTGCAGCGCGAGCTTGCGCATTTGCGCATTTTACTGGAATCCTCTGAAAAGACACAGCAAGCCGACCTGGAACAGCTGCGGCAGTGGATGGGGCGGGCGCTGCGCAACCGCAATGCCGACGCACCATAACCACAACAAGATAACTATGTATTATAATTAATAAATATTGCAGGCATAAAAATAACGCATGCCGCACCGTCCCACGACAAAAAAACGGCGCAAGTCCAAAGCCGCGCCGCCAAACTCTCCCTGAAACCCGGCTTGCAAAACAGCAAACCTGCAGCAAAAACGCGGACATTGCAACGTTACCATGCCTGGCGGTTGCGGAAGCAGACGCCCGCCGGCCCGCCGTGGAGGCGCAGGCGCAGCTTCAGCCATTGCGGCGAAGGAGCTTGGCCCGTTACGACGAAGAAAGTTACGGACAAAGACAGCAGCGCTATGTCCATGCCCGCTTAAGCGCCGGACCGAGCGTGCTGTAACCGTTGAGAATACATATTCTCAACGATACTCTGGCTCTAGCCTGAGGACGTAACCTTGCGCACCAGCAGGTTGTCGCCCGGCCAGACCCGCCGGTCCGGCGTCAACAATTGGCCTTCACGAGCCACCAGGGCGGTCTCTTCCGCCAGCCCCAGCACTTCCAGCAGTTGGCGGGCAGTTTTGGGCCGGGGCAAAGAGAGCAGGCTTTCTTCCGGCTGCACCAGCACCGTTACCCGTGCGCCCGTGTGTTCCGGACGCAGAACCTTGGGCTGCGGCTGCGCCGCTATGGCGGCAGAGGGATTTGCTTGCATCTTGTGGATATCCTTGAATTTTACTATGTACTGTTTGCGCTGCCTGCAGGCTGAAGCCAGAACACGCAACCCTCCGGCAAAAGCCGTTTATTGGGGGGGCTGCAAAACGTCCGCAAGGCACAGAGCCTTACGCCCGCCCGGCATAGTAGTAGAACACGGTCACCAGGGCCATGCTGGCGGCGCGCAGGCCCTGGTTGGCCAAAATAAGACGCAATGCCAGCGCCGGACGGAAAAAACCGGCGTAGGACGGGAACTGGTGCCGCACGGCGCGCATGGGCGTGGAAAGGATGTTGCCCACCATGAGGGCCAGCACCACGTCGCGGGCGGAAAGCCCGCCGGCGTGCAGCACGCTGCCCGCCGCGCCCAAGGCAGCGCCCAGCTCCGCAGCCAGATGCAGCACAATAATGCCCATGGCCTGCGGTTTGAGAAATCCCAGCCAGTCCATGTGCTCGGCCAGCCACTGCTCAGCCAGGTCAAAAAAACCGTAGCGCTGCAGCAAAAACATAAGCACATAGATGGGCGCAGTAAAATAGACCAGCTTGGGCAGACGGCGCAAAAACCGCCGCCAGGCCTTGCGCAGAGCCGCGCCCCAGTCGGTGGGGGGGGCCTCGTCTGTCAGACAGACCATACAGCCCCGCGGCGGCACGGGCAGCACGCGCCGGGCCAGCAGCACGGTAAAGCCCGTACGCCCGATTGCCGCCAGCAAAGTCAGGCCCACATAAACCAGGGCCGGCCAGCCCAATACCGGCCAGGTCAACAAAAAAATGGTGGGCGTGTGCACCAGATAGGCCGGCAGGCTGTTAAAAAGATTGGCCAGCATAAGCTCCCGGTCAGAAATCTCGCCCTGCTGGTGACTCTGCGAAAGCAGGCCATTGGCCGCCGCCGGAGAAACAAAGGCCAAAGAAAAACTCGCGCCCGCCACCTCCCGCAAATGGGCGGCGCGGGCCAGGGGCGCGGCCAGACGGGCCAGATGCCGCGTCCAGCGCAGGGCCTCCAGCAGATTGGCCACCAGCAGGCCGCAAGCCAGGCCCAACAGCAGCCGCAGCAGCGGCCGCCCCAAAGCTGACCAGATTTCAACCAATGAAAGACCGTCCATCAAACATTCCCAGGCAACGCCCCTGTCACAAAGATTTCTGGGCACGCCGCCCATACCCGCACCGCAGAGCCTTACCGTACCCGCCCGCACAACACGCGCGGCGTCAACAAAAAACCTGCGCGCCAGACTTGGGCATGTTACCTTTACCCTGCCCTGGCCGTTGCGTAAACAGACGCCCGCCGTGGGAGCGCAAGCACAGCTGCAGCCGTTGCGGCACAGGAGCCAGACCCGTTATGACAAAGAAAGTTACGGGCCAAGGCAGCAGCGCTGTGTCTTTGCGCGCGTAAACGCCAAAACGGGCGTGCCGGACCCTTTATATTCGCAAAGGAAATCCGCTCTGATCCGCCCTCAGCACGCATAGGCCGTATCCGGGGGCAGATCGCGCCGCCCGGCCTGGGCCCGGGCCAGCACGTCGCAACGCTCATTCTCCACATGGCCGGAATGCCCACGCAGCCAGTGAAAACGCACCTGATGGCGCTCCAGCAGCGGCAGCAGGCGCTGCCACAAATCCACATTGAGCACGGGCTTTTTGTCCGCCTTGATCCAGCCTTTTTTCTGCCAGCCCCACAGCCAGCGTTTTTCCACGCTGTTGCGCACGTACTGCGAATCGGTAAAAAGGTCCACCTCGCAGGGCTCGGTCAGGGCCGACAAAGCCTCCACCACCGCCAGAATCTCCATACGGTTGTTGGTAGTGCGGGCGTAGCCGCCCGAAAGCTCCTTGCGGTGGGCTGCGCCCTCCAGGCACAAAACAGCGGCCCAGCCGCCAGGGCCGGGATTGCCCAAACAGGAACCGTCCGTATGGATGACAACTTTTTTCATATGATGCTGTTACCTTAAATTTTTTGTTGTGCAAACCGGGTTGGCCAGGCCGGGCTGGATTCGGCGGGCCCAGCCTGGGCCGGGCCGCGCCCTGGTCGGGAATTTTTGCTGCCCTGCGGGCATGGCGGCTTTTCTGCATACAGCGTTTGGGCCGCCTCCGGTGAGGGCAGGGGGCCGAGGGCAGGACTGCGCCCCCTTAGAGCATTTAACACTTGAAATGCTCGCTTACGGCAGGCAAAAGCCTGCCTTCTCGCATTTTGTGGCAAGGATTTTCAAGAAAATCCTTGCAGAGCAGTTAGCTCATTTCATTCGATAACTGCTCTAAGGTACGCCCAGCGCGGTTCTGTGGGGAAAAAAGTTTTTTGAGGGATGGGGGTGTGGGGGGAAGGGAACTTTTGTTCACAAAAGTTCCCTTCCCCCACAAGATCTTCTCCTTCTCTCACCCCTCCGGGCGCAGGCGGCGGGCCAGGCGGGTATAGCGCTTGCGGGTGCGGTTGTTTTTGACGGCCATATGCAGGGCGCGGGCCTCACCCACAAGGATAACCAGGCGTTTGCCACGCGTGACGCCGGTATAGATGAGATTGCGCTGCAGCAGAACGTAGTGCTGCATCATAATGGGAATAACCACGGCGGGGTATTCCGAGCCTTGCGACTTGTGGATGGAAATGGCGTAGGCCGGGGCCAGTTCGTCCAGCTCGTTGAAATCATAGGGCACCACGCGGTCGTCAAAGGTGACGCTCAGGCTGCGTTCTTCGGGGTCCATATGGGTAATGCGGCCCATATCGCCGTTAAACACGTCTTTATCGTAATTGTTGCGCACCTGCATGACCTTGTCGTGAAGGCGAAAGGCGCGGTCGCCTCGGCGCACTTCCAGGCCGTGGGGATTAAGGGCCTCCTGCAGACGGGCGTTCATGCGGCCCGCGCCCACGGCCCCTTTGTGCATGGGGGTGAGCACCTGGATATCGTCCACAGGGTCCAGACCAAAGCGGCGGGGAATGTGATTGCGCACCAGGTCCACCATAAGGTCGGCGGCGCGTTCCGGGTCGTTCTGATGGATGAAATAAAAGTCCGAAAGGCGCTCTTTGCTGGATTCCAAAGAAGGCACCTCGCCCCGATTAATCATATGCGCGTTGCAGATAATGGCGCTTTCCGCCGACTGGCGAAAAATTTCAGTCAGTTCCACCACAGGCACGGCCCCAGAGGCGATGATGTCGGCCAGCACATTGCCGGGGCCCACCGAGGGCAGTTGGTGCACGTCGCCCACCAGAACCACGGTAGCGCCCAGGGGCACGGCCTTGAGCAGGTGGTAGAAGAGCAGGGTATCCATCATGGAGGCTTCGTCCACCACCAGCAGACCGCAGGCCAGGGGATTATCCTCGTTGCGGGCGAAGCCGTCCTCCTTGGGACTGTATTCCAGGAGACGGTGGATGGTGCAGGCCTCGCGTCCGGAAGTTTCAGCCATGCGCTTGGCGGCGCGGCCCGTGGGCGCGGCCAGCAGGATGCGGGAACGCACCTGACCGAACAGCCGGATGATGGCGTTAATAATAGTGGTTTTGCCCGTGCCGGGCCCGCCCGTAAGCACCATGACCTTACTGCGGGCAGCGGCGCGCACGGCCTCAAGCTGCTCCGGCGCAAGGGCAATGTCCAGGCCCGCCACTACCGTATCCACCAGGCTGTCGGGATTTTCAAAACGCACGGCCTTGGGCGAACGCAACAGGCGCTGCAAATAAAAGGCTGTTTTGGACTCGCAATGGTGGTAGCGCCGCAGGTAAACGCCGGTTTCCTCACTGTCGTCCGCAGGGGCGTCCTGCTCGGCTGCGACGCTTTCCACAGGCAACGTTTCGCGGACAATGCGCTCGTCGGCCTCCAGGGCGTCCAGGGCCTCCAGGGCCAGGTCCGCATCCACGCCCAGTTGGGCACAAACAGCGTCCAGCAGCACGGGCTGCGGCAAATAAACGTTGCCTTCGTCCGTGGCCTTTTGCAGCGTGTAAAGCGTGCCCGCCTGTACCCGCAATGGGCTGTCGTGGGCAAAGCCCAGCTTGTGGGCCGCGGCGTCGGCCGTCACAAAGCCGATGCCGTGGATGTCCATGGCCAGGCGGTAAGGGTTCTCGCGCACGATCTCCAGCGCTTCCGCGCCGTAGGCCCGATAAACGCGCACGGCGTAGGCCGGCGTGATGCCGTGGGGCTGCAAAAAAAGCAGCAGATCGCGCATGCCCCGGTGCTCTGCCCAGGAAGCCCGGATGCGCTCCAGCGTCTTTTTGCCCACGCCGCGGATGCAAAGCAGGCGTTCCGGGGCCGCATCCAGCACATTGATGGTTTCCGTGCCGAAGGCCGCCACAATGCGCCCGGCCATTTCCGGCCCCACGCCCTTGATCAGGCCCGAAGCCAGATACAGGCGGATGCCCTCGCTGGTGGCGGGCAAGACCTCTTCGGCCGCGCTGAATTCCAGCTGGCGGCCAAAGCGCGGATTGTTAACCCAGCGCCCCTCCACCTTGAGCTGTACGCCCGCCTGCGGACTGACCATATGCCCCACACAGGTCACGGCGTCGCGCTCACGCGCGCCCTCGGCCGGGGTGGGCGCAAGGCGCAGCACGGTATAGCCGTTCTCTTCGTTGTGAAAGACCACGCGTTCCACCGTGCCGGTCAGTTCCGCGGCATCGGGATTGCGCAGCAGGGGCAGGTCATTCCTGGGCGTATCCATCACGTTTCTACCGGGTCAGATCCATGCGCAGCTGCAGCAGCAGGGCGTCCGCCAGGGTCAGGGCGGTCATGGCCTCCAGCACAGGCACAATGCGCGGAATGGCGGCCAGATCGTGCCGCCCGCCAATAAGCGCCTCAGCAGCCTGGCCCTGCTTGTCCACGGTGCGCTGCCGGATGGCTATGGAGGCAATGGGCTTGACCGCCGCGTGCAGTACAATATCCTGCCCGCTGGAAATACCGCCCAGAATGCCGCCCGCGTGGTTGGAGGCAAAATCTGCCGCACCGGGGCACGGCGGCGTCTGCGGCAGCAAGGGATCGTTGTTCTGCGAACCGCGCAAAGCCGCCGCGCCAAAGCCCTCGCCCACGCTGAAGCCCTTGACCGCGCCCACACTCATAATAGCGTGCCCCAGCAGGGCTTCCAGCTTGTCAAATACAGGCTCGCCCAGACCGGCGGGCACATGCCGGGCCTCCACCCGCACAATGCCGCCCAGAGTATCCCCGGCCTTGCGGGCTGCGGCCACGGCCTTGTCCCACAAGGCCGGCATGGCGTCCGTAGCCGCGCAGTAGGGGCGGTTGCGCGCGCCTTCCAGGTCCAGAGCGGCCCAGTCCTGCACGGCCACGCCGCCCAGGGCCACGCAGGCCCCCAGCACTTCCACGCCGCGCAGGGCCAGAATCTTGCGTGCAATGACGCCGCCCGCCACCCGCGCGGCCGTTTCCCGCCCCGAAGCCCGGCCGCCGCCGCGATAATCCCGCACGCCGTTATATTTCCTGAAATAGGCCCAGTCGGCCTGCCCGGGCCGGAAAACCTCGGCCAAATTGCCGTAGTCGTGAGAGCGCTGGTCCTCATTGGCAATATAAAAAGCAATGGAAGTGCCCGTGGTCACGCCCTCAAACACGCCCGAAAGCAGGCGCACCGCGTCCGCCTCCTTGCGCTTGGTGGCCGTGGGGCCCTGACCGGGCTTGCGGCGGTCCAGCTCTTTCTGGATGTCCGCCTCGCAAAGAGGAATGCCCGCCGGGCAGCCGTCCAGCACGCCGCCCAGACCGGGACCGTGGGACTCGCCAAATGTGGTCAGGCGCAGCGCGCGCCCAAAGGTGTTGCCAGCCATGTGCGTCCTCGCATGGTGAGGAGGTTATGCAATTCTCTTGTGAGGGGGGAGGGAACTCTTGTGGACAAACGTTTCCCTCCCCACTCTGCAAAAAATGCTATTTTCCAGGGTCTGCTGTCCCTGCCTCCGGCGGCGACATGCGCGCCAGCTGCGCCAGCAGGCCCGCGTCCGCAGGCAGAAAATCCAGCCTGGGGGCCTCTGCCGGGCTGATCCAGCGCAGATTCTGCCCCTCGGCAGGGCAGGGCTCGCCACTGAAGGCCGTCACATGAAAAAAGTGCAGCCGCACCAGAAGGTCGCGCTCGGCATAGCAGTGTTCCACCGTGCGCCACAGGGCGGCCTGGCGCACGCCTATGCCCAGTTCCTCGGCCAACTCTCGCCGCAAGGCCTGATCCGGCCGTTCCGCGCCTTCCACCTTGCCGCCGGGAAACTCCCAGTAGCCCGCCATGGGCTTGCCGTCAGGCCGCTGCGCCGCCAAAAACGCCCCGCCGCGCCAGACAATGCCCGCCGCCACTTCAATATGCCGCATGCGTTCCCTCCTTGGCAGGAAGGTATCCGTGGGGGAAGGGGAACTTTTGTGAACAAAAGTTGTAACTTCCCCACACCCCCAGCCTTTCACAAAACGTTATTCTCTGCCGTAACGCCCCGCGGCCCGACCCCCATGCGTTGCCCAGCCACACCGCAGCAGAGCAGAAAGGGATTCCCAAGGGGCCGCGCCCTTGGGCCGCCGGAGGCCGCACCGCCTCACTCCGCAGCGCTGTTATCCTCGCCCCAGCGGACGCGGGTTTCTTGCAGGGATTCTTCCAGGGCCGTCATCTCTTCCAGAAGCTGTTCACTGCGCTGCTTATGCGCGTCAAAGGCGCGCAGCAGCTCGTTGGAACGGTTGTGGTCCGCGTAAACCTGCGGGTCGGCCAATTGGGCTTCCACGGCGCTCTGTTCCTCCAGCACGGCGGCCAGATCCTTTTCCAGGGCGGCATAGCGCTCCTGCAGGGGCTTGAGTTCCTTGTGCAGGGCGTTGCGACGTGCGGCCTGTTCGCGTTTGAGACGCTTTTGCTCTTCGCGGGAAAGGGCGGATACGGGTTGTTCGCCCGGACCTGCCTTCGGACCTGCCTTAGAGGCGGCAGCCGGGCCGGATTTGGCCGCGCCCAAGGGCTGGGCCAACCGCGCGCGCCGGGCCGTGTCATAGGAAGTAAAATCAGGGTAGAGGTCCAGGCCGCGCCGGGTCAGCTCCCAGGCTTCCGCGCCCACCTGGGAGAGCAGCCAGCGGTCGTGGGCCACCATCAGCAGCGTGCCGTCAAATTTCTGCAGGGCGCTGATGAGGGCCTCGCGGCTTTCCAGGTCCAGATGGTTGGTGGGTTCGTCCAGCAGCAGGAAGTTGCAGCGTCTGAGGAACAGGCTGGCCAGCACCAGCCGGCTTTTTTCGCCGCCGGAAAGGGCGCTGACCTGACGGTCGAAATATTCCTGCCCCAACAAAAAAAGGCCCAGCACGCTCATGAGCTCTTCTTCCGTGGTGCGCGGGTCGGCCAGGCGGCGGATTTCGCCCAGCACCGTGGTGTCCGGGCGCAGGGTGTCCATCTGGTGCTGGGTGTAGAAGCCCAGGCGCAGCTGCGGGGCCGTGACCACATTGCCGCCGCAGCGCTCCAGCCGCCCGGCCAGCAGCCGCAGCAGGGTGGATTTGCCGCAGCCGTTGGGGCCCACCAGGGCCACGCGCTGCCCCCGATAAAGGGTAAAGGTGAGCGCGGGCCAGAGTTCGCGACCGTCCTCAAAGTGGAAGGCCAGGTCCGCTGCGGCCAAGGCCACCTTTTCCAGGTGCGGGGCTTCGGGCCAGGTGAAGCTGAGCTCCTTGCGCTTGGGCTCCGGCCGGTAGTCTTCCAGCTGTTTTTCCAGCTTCTTGGCCATCTTTTGTCGGGAACCGGCCTGACGGGCCTTGGTGGCCTTGGCCCGGAAGCGCTCCACAAAGGCCATTTTACGGTTCAGGTCGTCTTGCAGGGCGCGGGCCTCACGTTCGCGCTGGGCGTTGTATTCCTCCTGCAGGGCCAGGAACTGCGTATAGGTGGCCTTGCGGAACACAGGCTTGGAAAGGCCCAGATAGAGCACATGGCTGCCCACATTGTCCATGAAAACCCTGTCGTGGGCCACAAAAACCAGCGCGCCCTTGAAGTCCAGAAGAAAGGACTCCAGCCACTCCACGGCTTCCACGTCCAGGTGGTTGGTGGGTTCGTCCAGCAGCAGCACGTCGGCCCCGGCCGTAAGCACGCGGGCCAGCTTGGCCCTTTCGCGCCAGCCGCCGGAAAGCTCTCGCAGGGTGCGCCCCCACTTGCGTTCGGAAAAGCCCAGACCGGAAAGCACGGCCTTGGCCCGGTGCTCCGGATTGTAGCCGTACTGCGCTTCCAGCTCGGTCTGACGCTGCATGAGCCCGGCAAGCAGAGCTTCATCCTTGCGAGCCGCGGCGTCCTCCCACTGGGCCCAGAAGTCGTTCCAGTCGTGGAGCACGTCCAGCACAAAGGTCAGCAGGGGCGTATCCAGGGCGGCGTCGGAAAGTTCCTGCTCCACAAAGCCCAGACGGCAGCCGCGCGGCAAAATGACCCGCCCCGCGTCCGGGCTTTCCACCCCGGCCAGCAGGCGCAGCAGGGTGGATTTGCCCGTGCCGTTGGGACCGCACACGCAGAGCCGCACGCCGGAATCCACCTCCAGCGAAAAATTGTTGAAAATGTCCCGTCCACCAAAGGATTTGGAAAGTTCTTGGATAGTAATCTTCACAGACGACCCTCGCGGTGATAGCCCTCCGCGGCTTCTTGCATGCCCGCCTCCAGGCCTACCTGCGGGGCAAAGCCCAGTTCGCGGCAGAGGCGGCTGTTGTCGCACAGCCAGCCGACCTGGCGGGCTTCGCGGTACTTGTCCAGATTCCAGTTGGGCGCGCGCTTAAGACGGCCGCCGCCCAGGGAGCGCGGCCAGCGGGCCAGCAGCGCGTCGGCGCAGCAGGCCAGGGCCGAGCAGCCGCCGGCGGTCAGCGCCATGACCGGCAAGGGCAGACGCAGGATGCGCACCGGCCCTTTGGGCCGCCCCGTGACCGCGCGCACGGCCGCGCCCATGACCTGGCAGAAGCCACCCATGGTGTAGACCCCGCCGTCGCTGAGGTGGTAGACCCCGCGCGCCTGCGGTTTGCAGGCGCAGAGCACAGCTTGGGCCATGTCTTCGGCGTGCACGGCGCTGACAGGGAAATCACGTCCCGCGCCGGGGCTCACGGCCAGACCGCGCCGCACGCCCTGAAAGACGGGCAACAGCCCCTTATCCCCGGAACCATAAATGATGGGAGGCCGCAACGTCACCAGCCGTTCGCCCAAGGCACGGCCCAGAATCTGTTCCGCAAGCAGCTTGGACCAGCCGTAGGCCGAAACCGGGGCCGGGGGCGTCGCGTCCGCAACGCCGGGGGCCGTGGCGCAGGGCCCTGTGGCCGCCAGGCTGGAAACCAGCACCACCCGCGCCGGCCCCGCGTCGCCCAAAGCCGTGCAGGTCTGGGCCAGGGTACGGGCCGCCAGGGCGTTGGCCCGCAGATAGTCTTGCCAGCCCAGGCCAAAGAGCATGGCCGCCATGTGGATGCACACGTCCTGCCCTTTCAGGGCCGCCGCAAGCCCTGCGCCGGTGGCCAGATCCGCCTGGGCCGTGGCCACGCCCTGCGGCAGACGGTCTGTGCGGGACGTGGCCCGCACCAGGCAGGTGACCCGCGCGCCCGCAGCCAGCAACTGCGGCAACAGATGCCGCCCCACAAAGCCCGTGCCGCCCGTAAGCAGCACGTTTTTGCCGGACAGACCCGCCCCGGCGGCTTCCGGGGCGGCCACCGCGGAAGGGTCGGCGGAAGCGGTTGCCGGAGAAGCGTGCCCCGCAGCCTCGCGGCGCGACTCCGATACGGGGGGAGCGCTCTGCGGCGTGGACGGGGAAGGCGTCATACTGCGGCTCCGTCCGTATCCGGCGCTTCCGCCGCTATTTCCCGCCGGTAAATGCGGTAGCGTTTGGTGATGCGGCCGGAAAAATCCTCGATCAGTTCATCAATGGCCACATTGTCCTCCAGCACCCAGGAGCCTTCCACCCACTGGAATTCCGGCTTGCGCCGGGCCGTTTCCAGCATATAGTCCAGCAGCAGCAAGGGCAGGCCCAGCAGGCGATATTCCTCTTTGATGCCAAACAGGATGATGCGGTAGCCGCTGCGGATGGCCGCGCGGGAGCGCCACCAGTGCCAGGGGGCCAGGGGGCCCAGACCGCCGTTGAGCCGCTTGAGCAGGGGGTTCATGTCCGGCAAGGCCACCATGCCCGCAGCGGGCTCGTCCTTATGGAAAAAGAGTACAAAAAACTCCGGGTCCAGAATGCCGGAGAGCTCCTTGACGTGCTCATTGGCCTCGCCCTCGGAAAGAGGCGCAAAAGCCCAGTTTTTGGCCCAGGAAACCCGGTAGATTTCCAGCATGGCCCGGATGTCTTCCTTCAAGGTGGCCTTGCTGGAAGTGCGGCAGGTAAAACGGGACTCCGCCTTGAGCCGGGCCACTTCCGTACTGAGCCATGAAGGCGTGGTCATGTGATTGCGCTCAATGAGGTAGGCAAAAAGATCCTGCTCTTTGCGCAGATGCCAGCTTTCCAGCAGTTCGGCGTAGTAGGGCGGGTTCCAGGGCATCATGATGGTGGGCGCAAGCGCAAAGCCGTCCACCAGCAGGCCGCAGGTATAGTTGGTGGAAGGGTTGAGCGGCCCGCGCATGAAGGCCATGCCCTGGTCAGCCAGCCATTGCCGTGCGGCTGCAAGCAAAGCGTGGGCGGCTTCGCGGTCGTCGGCGCACTCAAAAAAGCCGAAAGCTCCGCAGTTTTCCTGCGTGTAGGCATTGCTTTTTTCGTCCACAATGGCGGCAATGCGCCCCACAGGCGCGCCGTCGCGCAGGGCCAGAAAAAGCTCGCGTCGGGCCGTTTCCCAAAAGGGGTGCTTGCCGGGGGTCAGCAGGCGGCGGTCCTGGCTTTTGAGAGGCGGCACCCAAGGGGAATCGGGCGCGTACAGCCCGAAGGGCAGGTCCACAAAGCTCGTGAGCTCACGCTCCGAACGCACAGGTTGGATGCAAAGCCCCATGCCTAGCAGTCCAGCTCAAGGCTGCCGCAAAAGGCGGCCAGGTTGTCGATGCCCAGGCTCTGGCAGGCGCCGGGCAGATCCTGGGCCAGGGCAAAGGCGCAGTCGGGCCGCAAAAAGTTGCCCGTGCCCACCTGCACGGCCTGCGCGCCCACCAGCAGAAATTCCAGAGCGTCCTCGGCGGTGAGAATGCCGCCCACCCCCACCACTGGAATGCGCACCGCCCGCGCGGCCTGCCACACGCAGCGCAGAGCCACGGGCTTGATGGCCGGACCGGAAAGCCCGCCCACCACGTTGGCCAGCCGGGGCTTGCGGACCTGCAGATCCACTGCCATGCCCAGCAGTGTGTTGATGCAGGAAATGCTGTCCGCCCCGGCGGCCTCCACACTGCGGGCCATGAGGGCCAGGTCCGTGACATTGGGCGAAAGTTTGACCATGATGTGCTTGTCCGGCGCGGCCTTGCGCACAGCTTCCGTGACCTGGGCGGCCATGCCGGGATCCTGGCCGAAGGCAATGCCCCCCTGCCGCACGTTGGGGCAGGAGACGTTGACCTCCAGCGCGGCCACGCCTTCCTCCGCATTGAGGCGCGCGGCCAGCTGACTGAATTCCTCCACCGTAGCGGCATAGATATTGGCGATGACGGCCGTTTCCTGCCAGGGCAGCAGAGGCAGTTTGCGGGCGCAAAAGTCCTCCACGCCGTCGTTCTGCAGGCCCACGGCATTGAGCATGCCGGCCGTGGTTTCCACAATGCGCGGCGTGGGGTTGCCGGGCCGGGGCATGAGTGAAAGGCCCTTGGTGACCAGTCCGCCCAGAGAGGCCAGGTCGCCGTAAGAGGCGAACTCCAGCCCGTAGCCGAACGTGCCGGAAGCCGTAAGTACAGGATTTTTCAAGGTCAGATCGTGGGTCTGGCCCTTGAGAGTGACGGAAAGGTTCATGCGTTCTCCACCGTCCGCAGCATTGCGCGCATTCTTAAAACCGTCCGCAACGCTCCGGAAGGAAGCCGCAAAACGGCGACCCCAGGAGCAGGTTCAGACAAGTCGGTTCGGGGCAGGGGCCCAGGCAGGCGGACCCGTTGCGGCCGGCTCAGCCTCGGCCGGGGGCAAATTGCCCCGATCAGGACTGCCCCCCAAAAAGGGAACCCGCGCCCGGCGTGCGAACGGCTCCGCGCGCGGGCGTTACAGTTCTATCTGGTTGGACCAGAACACCGGCCCGTGGTTGCACACCTGCACATAGCCCTCGCGCTTTTCGGGCACGGGCCAGGCCTCCGTTGTTTTGGTCACGCAGCCCAGGCATGCGCCCACGCCGCAGGCCATGCGGTTTTCCAGCGAAAGCTGACAACGCACGCCCATTTCGGCGGCGAACTTCTGCACCGTGCGCAAAAAAGGCGCGGGCCCGCAGGCCAGCACCAGCCCTTTCTGCTCGGCATATTCGCCCATGCGTTCCTGCAGGGTAAAGATAAAGTTGTCCAGATCGCCGGGTACGGTTTCCCGCAGGGAGTCCAGGGGCACATGCTCGTTAATGCTGTCCACGGGGTAGCAGCTGAGGGGCTCCCGGTGGCCGAAAAGCATGGTCAGATTCCAGGGCTTGGGATGCTCGCTCACATAGCCCACAAAGGGCACAATGCCCATGCCCCCGGCCAGGAGCAGGGTGGGGGTATCCGGCTCCATAACAAAGCCGTTGCCCAAGGGGCCCCAGACGCGCACGCTGTCCCCAGCCTTGAGCTGGGCCATGCGTTTGGTGCCCTTGCCCCGCACCTGGAAGAAGCAAATCATATGACGGGCCGTCATGTGGCAAATGCCCAGAGGACGCGCCCAAGGGATGTCCAGCCCGAAGTTGTGGGGACGGAGCATCACAAACTGACCCGGCTTCCACTGCGTCCATTCCGGACGGGCGAGCCGCAGGGCGAAGAAGCGGCTTTCATGGCCTGTCTGGCCAAAAGGCACCAGATCCAGAACCTCAAGCTCGCAGGAGGTTGGTTGCGACATGCGTCGACTATAGGCGCAGAGTCCGGCCCGGTCAACAGCGCGCAGCAGGAAGCGGACCAGCGGCGCGGGATGCGCAATCTGAAAATACTCTGCCCTACAGGCCCAGCAGGGCGAAAACCCGGCTCTGGTTCAGGCTGTGCGCGGCCAGTGCGCCAGCGCTGTCCCCCAGGATCATGCCCTGGGTTTCGTGCAGCACGCCCTCGGCCTCTGCGTCGGTCAAAAGGTCGGCGGTGCTCAGGCTGACCACATCGCCCACAGCGGCCGACGCGGCTGGAGCGGCGGAACCCGAACCGTCTTTTTCCGGAAGAACGAAATTGAACGGATTGGCGGCGTTGATATTGGAAATTTCCATGCTGGCGTCCTCGCGTGTTGCGCGCCCAAGCCGGGCGTAGGGGTCAAATTTGCCGCACAGGATGCGGACGCTCAAAATAGCTGCAAGTTGCGGGCCAAACAAAAATCCGGCCCCCGCAACGCGCTGCAGGCGTTGCGGGGGCCGGATTGCATGTTATCTGCGCTCATGCCTGCGCGGCGGACGATTGCCCCCACAGCGGCCGGGCTGCGGCAAAGACCGTTGCCCTCAGGCGTCGCTGTCCTCCTGCTTTTCTTCCACCGCTGCCCCGGCCACGGGCGCCGTGCCGGTCAGGTCCACCACGCGGACTTCGCCGCGGGTTTCATTAACTTTTTTGCGGAAGCTCTGACGACGGTCCTCGCCGTCCAGCAGACCGGCCAGCCATTCCATGACGTGCAGCACCGGGCGCTTGTCGTGCATATTGATCAGGCCGCGGGCAATGCCGATCTTGCACGATGGGCAGCCCACCACCACCGGGCCTGCATAGCCGCCTGCAAACTCTTTGGCGAGCCGCTCCTGCTTGCGGGCGCGCAGCAGGTTGTAGATCTGCGGTGAAGTTACCGCGCCCATGCCCGATTCGCCGCAACAGCCGGGGTTGAGGCGCACCTTGGCCCCGCTGAAATCGGCAAGCGCCCGGACAATCTGGTTCTGCCCCTTGCTTTTGTGCACGTCGGCCCATTCGCAGTGGCAGGCCCCGTGATAAATAAGCTCCGTCCCTGCCGGCAGGGGCGCAGCCAGATCTTCTTTGTGCAGCAAGGGCAGCACGATTTGACCCACGTCGCGGATGGTCACGTCCGGGAAAAGGGCTTCCATGTGCATACGTTCCAGTCCGTCGCGGCAAGAGCCGCAGGCCGTAGCCAGATGTTTGACGCTGAAGCCCTGTTTGGTCAGGCCGCGCAGCATGGAGGTCAGGTACTGGCGGTTCTGGGCCAGGTTGTCCTCAAAGGCCGTATCCAGACCCGCGGCCAGCAGGGGGAACCCGCAGCAAAGGTGCCGGGGCGGCACCGCCACGGCAAAGCCCGCCCGCAGCAGGAGCATAATGGAGGACATGCCGATGCGGTCATAGAAAAGCGCGCCGCCGCAGCCAGGAAAATAAAGCACGCAGGGCATGCCGGGCGCGGGCTCCGCAGGCGCAAAGACAGAGCCGCGGTGCAGCTTGAGGGCCTCGTAAAGGTTGGTGTAGCCCATTTTGGGGCCTCGACCGGAAAACATGGGGCTCTGCATGCGGCGCTTCCATATTTCCGGCACAAAGCCCAGAACTTTGTTCTGCATCTTCTGCCCCAGAGAGGCCATTTTGGCGGCCTTGGGCGCGCGGTGGGCAATATCGCGGGCAAGCCACTCCAGGGCGCGGTCCTTGATGGGATGGCCGCTGGCCCCTTCGTGCTCCAGCAGCGCGCGCAGGGTCAAGGCCACTTCCCCCGAAGGGATCTTGACCGGACAGTTGGCCATGCAGCGGCCGCAGGCCGTGCAGTGCTCCACCAGGTCGCGCATGGCCTTGAGCAGACGCTCGTCAATGCGCCCCTTGTTGACCTGACTGTAGTAGACGGCCTCCAGCAGCATGCCCAGCACCATGTTTTTGTTGCGGGGATGGTACTGCATGGAGCGTTCCGGATAGCACATGGCGCAGACCTGCTTGCACTTGCCGCAGCGCGTGCAGACCTGGATGGCCGTGAGCAGGCTGATGAGCTTATCTTTATCCGGCAGGCCGCTTTCACGGATGTCGCGAATGAGCCGGTTGAAGGAAAAAGTAAAGGGCCGCACGGGCAGTTCGCGGTAGACGAGCTTGGCGGGGTTCATGACGTCGCGCGGGTCCACACGCTCCTTAAAGGCCCGCAGGGCGTCCATTTTTTCCTTGCCGAAAAAGGCAATCTTGGTGATGCCGATGCCGTGCTCGCCCGAAACCTCGCCGCCCATTTCCTGACATTCGGCCATGACGCGGGCCGCGGTTTCCTCGGCCTCTTCCAGCATCCGGGCGTCGTTGGAGTTGACCGGGATATTCACATGACAGTTGCCGTCGCCCGCGTGCATATGGCTGGCCACCACAATGCGGCTGGCCTCCATGTAGTCGCGCAGGCCCGCAATCTTCTTGGCCAGATGAGGATATTTTTCCTGCAGAGCTTCCAAAAAAGCCGTGGCGCGGGCGGACATTTCCGTATCCGAAACCTCACCGGCCGGCACGTCGCCCGATGCGGCCTTGGAAACCTGCGAAAACTCGCGGTTAAAATCTTTATCCTCCAGCGGGAAGCCGGGCAGACGGCCCACCTCCTGCAGAGCGTGCCGGTAAGCTGCGGCCGTGCACTCCAGGTTGATCTGCTCCAGGAAAAGGGCGAAATCGGGGATGCGGTTCATGGGGATGACCACGTCCTCGTTCATTTTGAAGCCCGAAGTGCGCTTGGCAATGGCGGAAAGTTTGTGGCGGTCTTCCCAAAAGCGTTCAGCCTCTTTGTCGTCCTCGGCCACAATAATATCCACGTTTTCCTGGCGTTCCACCACGCTCACAATGTCGCCCACGCACTTGTCCAGCAGATAGGGGTCGTCGCCGTCCACCTGCAGGATAATCACCGAAATGGGCAGACCTTCATACTTCTCGGATTTGCGCTTGTAGTCGATGGCCTGCACATACTTGGCGTTAAATTCTTCCATAGCCGAAAGGTGGGCGTAGTCGCCCTCCTCACGGATGCGGTTGCGCAGGGCCACCAGTTCGCGCACCACCACGGCCGCCGGGTGCATGGAGCGGCCAAAAAATTCCAGCACCATAACCCGCTTGTACCTGGGCTTGGGGTGGACGATAAAACAGGCCTCGGTAATGATGCCGTCCACGCCCTCTTTCTGCATGCCGGGCAGGCCGCCCAGCACCTTGTTGGTCACGTCCTTGCCCAGGCCGGGCAGGCGGATTTCGTCGCCGCGCAGATGCACCACGTTGCGTACGCCGCCGCTCACGTCCTTGACCACAAAGACGGCGGTTTCGTCGGGCAGGATCTTGTGGCGGGGGTGATTTTCTCGCTCCACGGTGATGATCTCGCCCGTGGGCGTGACCATGCGCCACCAGAGCAGGTTGTCCAGAGTGGTGCCATACTCAAAGGCCATGGGGCCGCCGGCATTTTCCGACACGTTGCCGCCAATGCTGGAAGCCTGCTTGGAAGCCGGGTCCACGGAAAAAAGCGCGCCTGCCTGGTCCACGGCCGTGGCCACGGCCTGGGTAATGGCCCCGGCCTCACAGGTGACGGTCATGGTTTCAAGGTCCACAGGCCCGATGCGGGTAAGGCGGGTAAGGCTGACAATAACCGTGCGCTTGCGCGCGGGCACGGCCCCGCCCGTCATGCCCGAACCGCCGCCGCGCGGAATAAGGGCAAACTTCATCTCATTGGCCAGGCGCACCAGGTGGGCCACCTGTTCCGTGCTGTCCGGCTCCACCACCAGCAAAGGCAGCTCCATACGCAGGTCCGTGGCGTCCGTGGCCGATTCCACCAAAGCCGCCGGGTCGGTGAGCACGCACTCGGCCGGCAGCATGCGCTGCAGGGCCTCAATGAGCTTGTCGCGAAAATCCGCCTCGGCCTCGTAGGCGGACCAGAACATGGTAATGCCTTCGCCAATGGCCGTGGCATAATAGTGAGCCAGGGACACGGATTCCTTTTCAAAACTTTCCCGCACGCTCTGGCGCACGGTTTCCGCGTCGATGAAGGGATTATAGGCCACCAGAAAAAGCTCTTCGGCAATGGCGATGGCCAGATTGCGCACCGATTCCGGCCATTCGGCAAAATCGTCGATATTGATGCGCAGAATACGGTTCACCACATAATCTGGAGCAATAGAAATGTGCGGACCCTTGTGGGGCATGACAGCGTACCTCGTGAATTCCGGCGGGGGCGCTCGGTTCGGGCCGGTGCCCGACCGGGCGGGCATCGCCCTGGACGGCAGGCGAAACAGCCCGTATGGCGCTTCGCCCGGTTGCGGGGGAAGCCTTTTTTCTACGTTGTAAGCCGCCGCTTGGCAAGCCCGTCGCCCCTTTGACTTTTGCCCCGGAGCGGCTATGCTGCGCCATGTGCCCGCGTCCAAACGGAGGTGCACGGTTTTTATGCTTATCCTCAAACTGCAACCTCTCACCGACGCCTTTGACTGGCTGCATGTGGCCTGGGAGCACGCCACCACCCAACGCCGCGTAGCCTTCTGCATCCTCTGGGTCTATTTGCTGGCCCTGCTGGGCGTAGAACTGCGCCGACAAGGGCTTTTGCCCCCCTGGCTGGCCGCCGTGACGCCCCTCAGCCATTTCTATGCCATCCATCTGGCCTTCACCCTCATTCTGGGGCTGGAGGTCATGAGCCTTATTCTGGTCATTCCCAGTTCCCTGTCCCAATCCATGGGCAAACAGTTCGAAATCCTCACCCTCATTTTGTTGCGCAATGCCTTCAAAGAACTGGCCAACCTGCCGGAGCCGGTCAGCGTGGTCAACGATATGCAGCCCGTGTACAACATTGCCGTTTCCGGCGCGGGCGCGCTCTGCGTTTATCTGTGTCTGGGCCTGTACCGCCGCATGGCCCGTTGCCATCCGCACTTTATCCAGGGCCCCCAGCTGCGTATGGGCTATGTGCTGAGCAAAAAACTGCTGGCCCTGACTCTGTTCTGCGTTTTTTTATTCATCGGCGTGCGGGATTTCATCTTTTTTATCCGTACCGGTGCAGACCAGAACTTCTTTGAAACTCTCTATACCGTGCTCATCGTTGCGGATATCGCCCTGGTGCTCATCGCGCAGCGCTACATGCCCGCCTTTCACGCCGTGTTTCGCAATTCCGGCTTTGTCATCGGCACCCTGCTCATGCGGCTGGCCCTTTCCGCCAGCCCTCTGTGGAGCCCCGTCATCGGGCTGTTTGCCGCCGTATTTGTTCTGGCCCTAACCTGGGGCACCAATTATTTCACCCCTGAGGCGGAATCCGCTCGCTGACGTCTGCGGGAGAAGGAGGAGACGGCTGGGCTCGGTTAGGTTGGCCGGTTGGGCCAGGCCGTACCCCGGCCGGAAGTTTTTACTGCCCTGCGGGCATGGCGGTTTTTCTGCATATAGTGTTTGGCCGCCTCCGGCGAGGGCAGGGGCTGCGCATGAGGCCGCGGGGCTGGGCCAGGCCGTACCCCGGCCGGAAGTTTTTGCTGCCCTGCGGGCATGGCGGTTTTTCTGCATACAGTGTTTGGGCCGCCTCCGGCGAGGGCAGGGGGCCAAGGGCGGGACTGCGTCCCCCCTTAGGCCCCCCACACCCCCCATAACCCCCGCTTCCAAAGACAGCCCGGCCATGGCCGGCGCGGCTGGGACGCGACCGCTCACGCGGCCGCGCCCCTTATGCCGGGCACAACAACCGCAGCCCCCATAGCCCGTAGCCGCAACCGCGTCCCATGACCAGCCGGCAACGTCGCCCCACAACCTGTCACAGCGTTTGCCTTCCGCCTTTCCTCAACGCCGGCTGGGCGACAGCGTAACGGTGTCCGGCGCGGCTGGGACGCGACGCGCAAGCGCCGCACCCCTTTATGTCGCGCGCAACTTCCCCAACAACTGGCAACACCTGGAGAAAACTTCACGTTGGGGTTGCTTGGCCGACTGCGACACAGGAGCTTGGCCCGTTACGACGAAGGAAGTTACGGGCAAAGACAGCAGTGCTCTGTATTGCGCGGCTAAACGCCGAACCGAGCGTGCCGTAACCTTTGAGAATACCCATTAAAGGGATCTGCTCTACGGTACGCCCAGCGCGGTTCTGTGAGGAAAAAAAGTTTTTTGAGGGATGGAGGGTGTGGGGGGAAGGGAACTTTTGTGAACAAAAGTTCCCTTCCCCCCACAAAATCCTTCTGCTCTTTCCCTTAGCGTGGTTCGCGCAGGCTCTGGTCGAAGCCGGCGATAATGGGATAGAGGAAGTATTCAATAATACGGCGTTCGCCCACGTTGATTTCGGCCGAGACGGTCATGCCGGGCAGGATCGTGAATCCCTGGGGCAGATTACGCATAGAGGACAGGGGATCAGGGGGCAGTTCAAGGCGGGCGCGGTAGACGCTTTGTTCGCCGGCGGCAGTTTTTTTAAGAAAGGCGTCTTCGCTCACGGCCAGGACGGTGGCGTCAATTTTGCCGTGTTTCTGGAAGGGCATGGTAGCGAGTTTGACGCGGGCGGTCTGCCCCACGCGCACATAGCCTATATCCTGGGGCTGGATTTCCACGTCCACTTCCAAAGGACTGTTGAGGGGCACCAGGGTAACCAGGGCTTCGGCTTCGTCGGCCACGGAGCCCACATTGCGTTTGGCCACTTCCAGCACCACGGCGTCCATAGGCGCACGGATGTTAACCAGTTCGTTCATTTTCTGAGCTTTATTGAACTGTTCGCGGGCCTGGTCCAGGTCGCGGCGCACGGAGACCAGTTCCTGGGCCGTGCTGCTGCGCCAGCCGGTAAGGTAGGCGGCTTTGTCCGACTCCACGCTGGCGGCCTCGTAGCGCAGTTCCTGAATGCTGCTTTCCAGGCGCAGCACGTCGCTTTCCACGGTAAGGCGGTCTTTTTTCACTTCCAGAAAGCCCGCGCGGGCTTCAATGCCCTGTTCGTAGAGCTTGCGGCGCATTTCCTCAAATTCACGATAAATTTTGAGGCGTTCCTTGCGGCGCTGGAGGTCGTCAATGGTGGAGGCGATTTCAGAGGCCAGGCGTTTTTCCTGCTCCTCATACGTCCGGATGCGGGCCGCAAACTCGGCGTGGCGATTATTGTAAATATCGGCCTGCACACGCTGTTCGCGCTGCTGCGAGGCGCTGGGGGGCGGCGCGTTGGGAACCGACGCTTCTGGGGCCGATGTTTCTGGGGCCGATGTTTCCGAGGCCGGCGGGGGGTAAGGAATTTCGTCCATTTCGCACTGCAGGCGCGTAGCGTGGGCGGTAAGACTGATGATGCGCTCCTGCAGCTGGGAAAGATCGGCCTGGGCAAAGGTGGGGTCCAGCACTACCAGCAGGTCGCCTTTGTGCACACGCTGCCCCATGACCACGCGGATATCCTTGACAAGCGAGATGCTGTAGGACTGGAGCACCACGGGCGTGGCCACGGTGACGATTTTGCCCTCGGCGGAAACGATTTTGTCGATTTTGCCCACAATGGCCCAGAGGATGAGCACACAGAGCACGCCCGCCAGGGTAAAGAGGGTCCAGCGGGCCCCCAGAGGGGGAGTGGCGCGCTCCAGAAGGACGCGGTCGGGCTGAAAGCGCAGGATGTCGCGGGGCACCTCGCGCGGCTGCGGGGGCTGTTGCTCCTGAGCTTTTTGCTCCGGTTTTTGTTGTTCCTGCTGTTCCGAAGGCTGTTGCGCCTGAACTGCGCTTTCGGTGACAGGCAAGGGCAGGGGCGACGGCGGCGCGGGACGGAAACGGGCGGGCACAAGGGCGATGGCGCGCTCGCGCAGCTGCGAAAGAAGGGTGAAAAGACTCACAGTGCCCCCTGTTGGACGGCGTTCTGGCGGTCCCAGAGCGAGCGGTAGATGGGGCAGTTGGCATAGACGTCCTCATGCGCGCCGGCGCCCACCAGGCGGCCGCCGTCCAGCACCAGAATCTGATCGGCGTGGCGCAGCATGGAAAGACGGTGGCTCACAATGATCATGGTACGTCCTCTGCCGATGGTATTAATATTGCCCTGGATTTCGGCTTCGCTTTCGGGGTCCAGGGCGCTGGTGGCCTCATCGAAGATCATCAGCTTGGGATCTGTGAGCAGGGCGCGGGCAATGGCCAGGCGCTGACGCTGCCCGCCGGAGAGGTTGGATCCGCCTTCTTCCAGCACAGTGTTGTAGCCTTCGGGCAATTTTTCAATAAACTCGTGGGCCGCGGCCATGCGGGCGGCGTGGACGATCTCCTCCAGAGTGGCCGTAGGCCTGGTCATGGCGATGTTATCGCGCACGCGGCCGCGAAAGAGGAAATTTTCCTGCAAAACCACGCCAATGGAGCGACGCAGATGGGCCATATCGATATCGCGGATATTGTGGTTATCAATCCAGATATCGCCTTCCTGCAAGGGCTGCAGCCGCTGGATAAGCCTGGTAAGCGTGCTCTTGCCCGAACCGGAGCGGCCCACGACGCCCAACACGCTGCCCGCCGGGCAGTCGAAGCTGACATCCGAGAGGGCGGGGGCGCCGTCCTTGGTATAGCGAAAGGTGAGGTTACGGCAGCGGATGGCCCCGTTGATGCGGGGCAGCACGCCGCGCGCGCCGCCGTCTTCCGGAGGTTCGTCCATAACCTGGGCCAGCATACGCATGGAGATGCCCGTTTCCTGATACTGCTGGATAAGCCCGGCAATCTGCACCAGGGGGCCCGTAACGCGGGCGGAGTACATGTTGAAGGCCACCAGCGCGCCCACGGTCATGGTGTTGTCAAAAACCTGGTATACGCCCCACCAAATGATGGCCAGGGTCATGCACTTTTGCATGACCTGCATAAACGTGCTGATGGCTATGGACATTTTGCCCACACGGAAACGCATGCCCGTGGCCACAGCGGCGCGATTGTCCCAGCCGCGACGGCGCAGGGGCTCCAGCGAAAGAGATTTAACCGTAGGCATGGCCCGGATATTTTCCACCAAAAAAGCCTGGCGCTCGCCTTCAGTGGCGTAGAGATCCTGCAGGCGCTGACGGAAGGGCCCCATGGCCAGAAAGATGATCAGAGCCGAAAGGCCGGAAAAAAGCAGCACCAGCACGGTCAGCCGCCAGCTGTACGCAAACAGGATGGGCAGCACCACAAAGAGCGAGACGCTGTCCAGCATGGCGCCGAACAGACGGCCCGTAAGAAATTCACGAATTTTTTCAGGCTGCTGCATATGTTTGATGAGCACGCCGGCCGGGGTGCGCTCAAAAAAGGGCAGGGCCACGCTGGTGAGATGCTCAAAAGTGCGGATGGCCAGGCGCAGGTCAATAACGCTGGTGGCGTAGAGCAGCAGGTAGGAGCGCAGCCAGCCGAAGACAGCCTCAAAAATGATGGCCGCCAGCATGCCCAGGGCCAGCACATGGAGGGTGATTTCCGCGTGGTGGGTCACCACCCTGTCAATAATAATCTGAAAAAACAGGGGCATGGCCAGGCCCAGCACCTGCAGTGCAATGGCGGCCAGGCCCACTTCGGCCATATTAGCCTTCATCTGCTTTATTTCATTAAGAAAAAATGAAAATCCGAACTTCTTTGGCGGCGGCGGAATAGCGCTTTCCACATGCAGGGATTTGACAAAGGTCACCTGCCCAGTAAGCAGGGGCTCCACCTCGGCCCTGGGCAAAGAAACGTGCCCGGCAAAGGGGCGATCTGGGTTCTCTATTTCCAGGCTGCCGTCCTCGTTGATCTGCCAGAGGATGAGCAGGCCGCCGCCTTGGCAGTGCAGAACGGCCGGCAGGGCGGATTGCATCTGCACAAGGCCATCCAGGCCCAGGGCGGCGGTGTGGCCCTGAAAGCCGTTGTCGCCCAGCATGCGCAGAAAAAGTTTGGGGTCCGGCTCGCCGTTCTGAAGCAGGTAGGAATGGATAAGGTCGTCGGCGGCCAGGTCTTTGTTGTAATGGCGGGCGATGCTCACCAGGGCCTGGACGTGCCGGTGGGGCTGGCGCTGGGGGGTGAGCAGCAGGGCCACGCCCGTCCATTGGGGCTCCAGATCGGCAAAGGGGATATTGACCTGCTTGAGGGGCTTCTGGGCCGGATCAATGACACTGGCCAGGGGCTTGCCCCGCACCTTGCCCACAAACAACACGGAAGCGCCGTTTTTAAGCGGCAGGGCCACGGGGCCGGCCAGGGGCCTGGCGGCTATGTCCGCCAAGGGTTCCCCGTGCACCACATTGATGCCGATCCCCAGGCGCTGGGCCAGAGCCTCAAGGTCGGCTTCGGGCACAGTGCCTTTCTGCGGCACGCTGATGGAGGCAGGGGCGGGCAGCTTGCACAAATGCGCGGCCAGAGCCAGACAAGGAACAATAGAAGTAGGAAATTGCATGCTTACCTTTTGGGAAATTGCGCCTGATTCAGGTAGCAGGCGGCCTTGAGCAGGGCCACGTGCCTGGGCAACAGCTTGTGCAGGGCGTAGCGCGCCAGGATAGTTTTGCGGGCATTGGCCCGCACCTGGTCCAGTTTGGCGCGGTTGGCCAGACAGGCAACCACGCGCCGGGCCAAGGCCTCGTGGTCCCAGAAATCCGCCAGAAAGCCGTTAACGCCGTCCTGCACCACTTCACGCACGGGCTCGGTATTGGAGGCCACCAGCAGGCACCCGCAGCTCATGGCCTCCAGCATGGACCAGGAAAGCACAAAGGGCGCGGTGAGGTAGACGTGCACGTCCGAGGCGCGCAAGAGCGCGCGGTACTGATCATACGGCTGAAAGGGGATAAAGTGCACGCGGCTTTCGTCTACGTGCACTTCCTCGCGCAGCACGTCCTTCCAGGTTTTGCCGTCCTTACGCTTGCCGCTGTAGGCCGCGCGGTCGTCGGCCATAATGACCACATGGGCCTTGGGCCGGGCCGCCAGCAGCGCGGGCAGGCTGCGGTAGAAGGTGGGAAAGCCGCGGTAGGGCTCCAGCCCGCGCGTGGCGTAGGTGACGATTTCCTCGGCCTGGGAGAGATCCAGGCTCTTGAGCTTGAGGGGTGTTTTATTCGCCTGGGGCGAAAAAAACTGCGTGTCTATGCCGTCGTGCAGGGTATGGATTTTGTGCAGAAATTCCGGCGGATGCTGTATGCGCTGCCATTCGGTGGGGGCAATGCCCAGCACGCATTCCTTGAGGGCCGAAAGGGTGCACATGTTGCTCTGGCGGTTTTCGGCCCGGGTATTCAGCGCCACGGGCTTGTTGCCGGCAAAAAAACGTGTGTCCGCGTCGGCGGAATAGTACCATTCAAAAAAGCCGGCGTGGGCCGCGTCGGGAAAGATGTCCGGTGCGTAGATGCAGCAGCCGAAGCCCACATGGCCGTAGATAAGGTCCGGCCTGTAGCCCTCCTTGCGCAGGGCCACCATGGCGTCGGCAAAACGCTCGCCCTGCGCCAGCAGGGTAAGATATTTTTTGCGCGGCGAACTGGGGGTGTTTTCTTCAGCGGGGAGAGGCACCTGCCGCCACTCCACCTTGGGCACGTTCAGATCCTTGCGCCGGTAGTGGGAAAGAAACAGAACCTTGTTGGCCGGATCCGCCGCCAGTTCCACGGCCAGGCGGTGAAACTGGCCGGGAAAATTGTTGTGGGCCAAAAGAATATTCATAGGCTTCCATATACCGTTCAGGGATGTCGCAACATCGACTACAGCCAGAGCCTTTTTAATTGTGGTCAGGGGAAAACTTGTTCAACCTATGCCAATGCCCTCCACCGGTCAAGAGCGCGGCCTGACGCAGAAAACCGCCGCCAGGCTTGCCCCGGCGGCGGTTATAAAACACAAAAACCCATGTGGCACAATCAGCTTTTTTGATGTTTTTGCATGCCCAGTTCTATAAGCCGCTCCAGAAGCCGACCAAAGTCCAGCCCCAGGGCGCGGGCTTCACGCGGCACCAGGCTGGTGGCGGTCATGCCGGGCAAGGTATTGACCTCCAGCAGGTTCAGGCTGTTGTCCGGCCCCAGGATGAAGTCGGCCCGGCTGTACCCCGTAAGCCCCAGGGCCCGGTGAGCGGCCAGGGCGAACTGCTGCGCCAGGGCTGTGAGCTCCGGCCCGATGGGGGCCGGGCAGAGCTCGCGCGCGCCGTCGCTGGCGTACTTGCTTTTATAGTCAAAAAAATCTCCGGCCAGGGGTTCTATGAGAATGGGCGGCAGGGCTTCTTCGCCAAGGATGCCGCAGGTCACTTCCCGCCCCGGCAGCACGGGTTCCAGCAAAACTTCATCCCCGGCGGCAAAAACGGACGCCAGCACCGCGTCCAGCTCCTGCCGATTTCGGGCGCGGCCCAGCCGCAGAGAAGAGCCGCCGGTGTTGCTCTTGGCAAACAGGGGGTAGGGCAGCCGGGGTTGCCAGCCCAGCGGCGGGGGCAGGGGCAGAAACTCCCAATCCGCCGTGGGCAGGCCCGCCTGACGAAAAATCTGCTTGGCCGCGGCCTTGTTCAGGGCCAGAAAGGAGCCCGCCGGGCCTGCCCCCTGGTAGGGGCAGCCCACCCGCTCCAGCATGGCCTGCACCAGGCCGTCCTCGCCGGGCGCGCCGTGCAGGTTAATAAGGGCAAAGTCGTGAACGCGGGCTGTAGCGAGCAGTTCGTCGAAGGATTCCAGCAAATCAAACAGGGTGACGTTGTGGCCGCGCGCTGTGAGCGCCTGGCGCATGGCCTGCGCGCCGCTGAGCGAAACTTCGCGCTCAGTGGACCAGCCGCCCGCTATCAAAAGAATCTTCATGCAAGGACCATCCCAGCAACACCGCAAGGGCGTCTTCAATGGTTTTGCCCTGCCTGTAGGCGGCGCGGATGCCTTCGCGGGCTTCCTCGGTGCGGCCGTAGCGCTGGAGGAGGTCGTCATAGCGCTCTTCCAGGGTGACGCAGGCGTCGTGACGCACGCGCTTGTCGGCATACATGACAAAAAAGGGCAGAGCGCAGATGTCCGTTCCCTGCGGCAGGGACCAAGGCCACCAGACGTGCAGCATTACACCCTGGGCCACGGCGTAATTGCCGGTTTCGGCCACGGTCCAGGCAGCGCCCACCTGGGCATGGCTGCCGCCGTAACGGACGCAGTAGGTTTTGGCGATATCGTGCAGCAAAGCGCTGGCGCGCACCTGCGCCGCCCGCACGGGCAGGCCCAGAGCCTCGGCCTTGCGGGCCAGAGTAGTGGCGATGTGGGCCACCAGCAAGGAATGCCGCCGGATGTTGGGCAACATAGCGTATTTGTCCCAAAGGGCAAAACAGGCCGCGTCGCCGGGCGCGGCCCCGCTTTTGCCGCAGAGCTGCGGCAGAAAGGGCAGGGCGGACAGCGGGCTGACCGGAGGCGTGGCGGAACCGACGGCGTTCATGACCGGAGTATGCCAGCAAGGCCCGAACCTGGCAAGGCAGATGACTTTGTGCGACAGGGAAAAAGGGACGGACCCGCGCCCTTGGCATCACGACCACGGCCGCAGGCGCGGCCCGTCCCGATTTCAGAGCCATTGCAAAGTTGCAAGGCCCTAAGAGGCTGCTCCCTGCGGCGGTGCGGTTTTGCCCAGCGTTTTCAGCAGTTCTGCCAAAAATCCCAAAGACTGTCGGCCTTCGGCGCTGCGCAGAACCGCCAGAAGTCCCAGCAAGCCCGTGGGTCGGGCCTGGGCGGGATCATAAGACGCCACCGCCTCCAGCAAGGCCGTGATGCGGGCCTGCAGGGCGGGTTCGGCCAGTTTTTGCAGCTGACTGGTCAGAAAGACAAGGCTTTCTCCCAGCCTGGCAATATCTTCAGGGCTCTGGGCCGCCAGCCAGTTCCCCCCCGCAGTTTTGAAGGCGGCGAGGTTGGCGAACAGGCCGCTCTTGTCCCATGCATCCATTTTTTCAATAAGATGCGGAAAGGTCGGCCCCATGGCAGGATGCAGAATGCGCCAGAGGTCGGTGAGGTTCTCCAGCTGGTCCAGCAGCCAGATGAGCCGGGGCACGGTGAGCAGCCCCTTGCGGCACAGATCCAGGATGTCGTCCAGCGAAACCCGGCCGTTAAGACACTCCAGCTCCGTAACCAGCAGGCGGAAGGCGTGGTTGCCTATGGGCGCGGCCTGTTCCAGAAGGGCGCGGCTGTTTTCGCCGCGTTCCTGCAGGGCCGCCAGCCTGTTTTCAATAGCGTCAAGACGCTCCAGAATTTTGTCTTCAGATGCCATACGACGCCTCCGGGCTACTTGCTGCGCAGCAAGGAGGTGTCTTTCCCTGCAAGATACATGTTGGGTTCAAACGGCAGTTCGTGCCCCTTCATCATGAGGTTGTAGTACACCCATTTGAACATGAGCTTGCCCCAGTAATTGATGTGGCTTTCGCCCAAGAGCTCAAAGGGACCCACCCCCGGCAGGGGGAACATGCCCGGCAAGGGCTCCACGGCATAGCTGAAGTCTATGAGCGAGGCTTTTTCAAAGCCCGTAACGATAAAACAGTTGGTGTGCCCGTCAAAGCGGTAGTAGTTGTCCGTGCCTTCGATATCCGCCATCAGGTTCTGAGCAATGACGTCGGCCTCAAAGTGGGCGACGGAACCGGCCTTGGAGGCCGGAACATTGGTGGCGTCGCCGATGACGTACATGTTTTCAAACTTTTTCGCTTTGAGCAGCTCCTTGTCCGTATCAATATAGCCGGTGACGTCGGCAAGGCCGGATTCGACCAGGAAAGGCTGCCCCAGGTTGGGCGGAATGGACACCAGCAGGTCGTAAGGAATTTCATCGCCCGTCACCGACGTGATCACGGCGCGGCCCGCGTCCACGCTGTCCACGCTCCAGTTGGTGGTGACCTTGATGCCCTTTTTGGCGCAGAGCGCCCCCAGGATGTTGTTGGCCACCGGCTTGGTGAACGCGCCGGTAAGGGGCGTGACCAGTTCTATTTCCACATCCTGCCGCACGCCCAGCTTCTGCAGATACCAGTCCGCCATGTACACAAATTCCAGAGGCGCCACCGGGCACTTGATGGGCGTTTCGCAGATGTGCAGCACCAGCCGCCCTTTCCTGAAATGCTTCAGCTTGTCGTACAGGGCGGCCGCGCCGTCGGGGGTGTAGAAATTATGGATCTTGCCGCCCCAGTCGTCCGTGAGGCCGGGAACCTCCTCAGGGGCGATTCTGGCCCCGGTGGCCACGATGATCCAGTCATAGTCATAAGTGCCTTCCTGGCAGACTACCTTACGGTGTTCCGCATCCACGGCCTTGATGGCGTCCAGCACAAAATTGACGCCGTGCACCATAAAATCTTTTTTGGGGCGAACGCAGCCCTGCGGCGTATCCACGCCAAAAGGCACCAGCAGCCAGCCAGGCTGATAGTGGTGGACGGGGTCGCGGTCAATGAGAGTTATCTCCCACTCCCGTGGGCTCAGGAGCTTTCTCACCTTCGTGGCCATCATGGTCCCGCCGGCGCCGGCGCCAAGAATAAGCAGTTTTTTCATAAACCTCACCCAAGGTTGCAAATAGGCAATCTGCCGTGAAGGGCTTGCCCGACACGCGCCGCAATCTTTTTGTCGGCCATATCTTAGCAAGCAGGTATGTTTTATGCCTAGCACAAAAAATTCCTGATTGCACCATTTAATCCAATAAAATTTGATAAGTATGATTTTAATAATACTATAATAGTATGATTATGCGGCAGCAACCCCTTGCCGAAGTGCCTTCCCTTTTGCGTCGGAGACGTCTATACTGGCTGTCCCTCCGCCTGGAGCGGAAGCGACTACCCAAGGAGAGCCGACCAGATGAGCAAAAAGCTGACCGTTGCCGTTGTGGGCGCCACGGGCGCCGTGGGCCGAGAAATGCTCAAGACCCTGCACGACCGGGACTTTCCCGCCACGGAAGTGCGGGCCTTCGCTTCCGCCCGTTCCGAGGGCGTCAAAGTGCCCTACGGCGAGCGTGAACTCACCGTGCACGAACTGAAAGAAGACGTCTTTGACGGCGTGGACATGGCCATTTTTTCCGCCGGCGGGGCCACCTCGCAGAAATTTGCGCCCCACGCGGCCCACGCGGGCTGTGTGGTGGTGGACAATTCCGCCGCCTGGCGCATGGACGAGCGCTGTCCCCTGGTGGTGCCGGAAGTGAACCCCCAGGCCCTGGACGCGCACCAGGGCATCATTGCCAACCCCAACTGTTCCACCATCCAGATGCTGGTGGTGCTCAAGCCGCTGCACGACGCCGGAAAAATCCGGCGGGTGGTGGTTTCTACCTATCAGGCCGTGTCCGGCACCGGGCAGAAGGGCATGGAAGAGCTGGAGCGCCAGGTGCGCGATCTCTTCAATTCCCGCGACCCGGAAAACAAAGTCTATCCCTATCGCATTGCCTTCAACGTGCTGCCGCATATCGACGTCTTCCTGGACAACGACTATACCAAGGAAGAAATGAAGATGGTCAACGAGACCGTGAAGATCTTTGACGACCCCACCATCAAGGTCACGGCCACCTGCGCGCGGGTGCCCGTGTTCTACTGCCACGCCGAATCGGTGAACATTGAAACGGAAAAGAAAATCACCCCCAAAGAGGCCCGCGTCATGCTCTCGCAGGCTCCGGGCGTGCGCGTCTTCGACAACCCGCGCGAACTCATGTACCCCATGCCCGCCTATTGCGTGGGCGAAGACGCCACCTATGTGGGCCGCATCCGCGAGGACGAAAGCATCGCCAACGGGCTGAACCTGTGGATTGTGGCCGACAACGTGCGCAAAGGCGCGGCCCTCAACGCCGTGCAGATTGGCGAAGAGCTGCTCCGCCGCGACCTGGTGCGCGTGCGAGATAAAAACGTGTTTCTGCGCTGACGGAGATCCACTCCGCCAGCGTATCCACAGGGATGTCGGGAAGGCCGCGGGCCTTCCCGACGCCCGGAGAAACTCCATGCACGCCCCGGCCATTTTCCCTTCCTCCAGCCCTTCCGGCAGCCGGCCGGGGTCACGCCCCGATCCCGCAAGGCCGCTGCACCGCTGATGCGCGTTCTGCTGCTGGCCCCGCAAAACGCGCCGCCGCCGACTCTGGAAGAGCAGCGCCTCTGGGCCGAGCTGGGCTCCCCCCGGCGCACGGCCCGTCTGGAAGAGGACCACGCCCTGGCCCTGGCCCTGCATATGCGCGATGGCGGTCCCCTGGCCCCCATGCTGGCCTGCCGTCAGGGCTCTGCCCTGCATCGCCGGGCCATGACCCTCAACCTGCCCGTGCTGCCTTTGCCCGGCGTACACCCGGCCAACCCGCTGACCCTGTTCCGCCTCTGGCGCTGGCAGCGCCGCCATGCCCGCTTGCTGGTGCAGACCGTGGGCGAGGAAGCGCTGGCCCTGGGCCATTGCCTGCTCCGCCTGAGGCCGTGCGGCAGCACCTTACTGGCCCACGCATTTTTGCTGCGCCCGCCCCTGGACGGCAAAAATCCTGCCCTGCACGCCGCCCACAAAATTTTTTGTGGGTCCGGGCATGTCCGCGCGCGTCTGACTGCGGCGGCAGATCCCGGCGAGCAGGGCGGGCGCGCAGATCCGTCGGCGCCGCGGCTTCCAGGCCCGCGCCAGGTATTGCTGGCCCCAGGCATGGCTCTGGAAGCCGAGGAGCACCCCCTGGCGCGGGAAGATTCCCCTGCGGGCGCGCGCTGCGTCTTCGGCCTGGGCGAGGCCCTGGCCCCGCGCTCCGGCGCGCAGATCGTCACCCGCGCCATGGCCGCCATCTGGCAGCGGGAAGACCTCCCCCCTTGGGAGGTGCGCGCCCTGGGCGGCGGCCCGCGCTATCAGGAACTGCTGGATGAGGCCCTCACCCTGGGCGTGGCCGCGCGGCTCTGCCTGCTCAACGATCAGCCCCCGGCCCTGGCCTTGCCCGCCTGTCGGGTCTGGATAGCCCCCGGCACCTCGCCGGAAGAGCTGCCCGAAACTCTCTGGTCCGGCATGGCGGCGGGCCTGCCCAACATCTGCACCCGCACGCCTCTGCACCGCGAACGGCTGGACGCGGCCGCACTGCAGCCAGACGGCCCTTGCCCCGCCCAGCGCACAGCTGTGCCGCCGCCCGACCTCTGCATGGAGGAAAACGGCCCCGCCCTGTGGGTGCCGCCGGACGACCCGCAGGCCCTGGCCAAGGCCATGATAGCAATGATGACCGACGCTCCATTGCGCCGCCGCCTGGCGGAACGCAGCGCGGCCCTGCGCCCCCTGGTGGGGCTGAACGCCTTTGCCGCCCGCGCCTGCCGCTGTTATACGATCTGGGGACGCGAACTGGGCTGGATTGCGCCGGAGGCCGCGCCCGCAGGGCAGAGCTGACGCCGCGGGCTGCGCCTTCTCGTCTTCAGCCAGGGGCCGCTCACACTGTCACAGTATTACACCCTTGCACCGATACGGGCTCAAAATCCGCAAAGCGGTACGGCGCGGAAAAGTTTTTGGGAAGTTTCCTTTCCCCACCCAAAACCCCTCCCCCATATAACAAAAAAGACAGGATGCAACGGACCGTTCATGAAGTGTAAAATCTGTAAAGCCGAGGCCGCGGTGGCCCTGCGCAGCCACAATGCGGCCTTTTGCCCCGCGTGCTACAAAGAATTTTTTGCCCGGCAGGTGACGCGCGGCATTGAGGGACAGAACCTCTTCAGCCATGAAGAACGCGTGCTGGTGGCGCTTTCGGGCGGCAAAGATTCTTTGGCGCTTATGCTGGAGCTTTCCCGCCAGGGCTACAACGTCACAGGTCTGCACATTGACTTGGGCATTCCCGGTTCTTCGGCGGCGGCGCGCGGCGTGACCGAGCGCTTCTGCGCCAAGCACGGCCTGCGGCTCATGGTCAAAGAAATGGTGACGGAAGGTCTGGCCATTCCGCTGGTCAAGGCTCGGCTGCACCGGCCCATCTGTTCCGCCTGCGGCAAGATAAAACGCTATTTCTTCAATAAAATCGCCATGGAAGATGGCTATGACGCCCTGGCCACCGGCCACAATTTGGACGACGAGGTGGCGCGCCTGTTCAGCAATACCCTACGCTGGGACACGGCCTACCTCTCGGACCAGGGGCCGCGTCTGGACAGTGAAAACGGCTTTGTGCGCAAGGTCAAGCCGCTCTGGCGGCTTACGGAATTTGAAACGGCCAACTACGCCTTCCTCATGGGCATAGAAAACCACTATGCCCCTTGCCCTTACAGCCCCGGGGCCAGCTTCAGCGTGCTCAAGGGCCTGCTGCAGCAGCTGGAGGCGGCCATGCCCGGCCGCAAGCTGGACTACTACCAGGGTTTTCTGGCCCGCGGCCGCCCGGTTTTTGCCCGTCGCGAGGCGGAGCAGGGGCAGGCATTGCGGCCTTGCCCGCAGTGCGGCTATCCCACGTCTTCTGGCGATCTCTGTGGGGTGTGCCGCATCCGGGCCGCCCTGCGGGATACAGATGCGGACCGGACAGACTTGCCGGAAAACAGGGTGGAAGGCGCGGCCTAAACGTTTTTGCCGGACAACCGATAACACCGGCATACGCTTTATGCGGCCCCTGCTGGCAGGCCGCCCAAGGAGGGGAGCATGGCCCAGACCAATATTCTGCTGGAAACTGGCACCAACGAACTGGAAATTGTCGAATTTTTCGTCAATCAGGACGGCTACGAGGCCCACTATGGCCTCAACGTGGCCAAGGTGGTGGAGATCGGCCGCCGCCAGCCCGTGACCGCCATGCCAGAAATGCGCCACAAGGCTCTTCTGGGAGCCTTTCTGCACCGCAACGGACGCATTGTGCCGCTCATCGACATGGCCCAGTTTCTGGGCAGCGGCCCCATCACCAATGAAGACGCCAAGGTCATCGTTACGGAGTTCAACAAGGTCTGCACGGGTTTTCTGGTTTCCGGGGTCAACCGCATCTACCGCCTGAGCTGGACGGATGTGGAGGCCCCCGGCCAGTTCTTGCAGAACATGAGCCGCAGCTCCATCACCGGCGTGGTGCGCCTGGAAGAACGGGTCATCTTTCTGCTGGACCTGGAAGCCATTGTAGCCGAGCTGCACCCGGCCATGGCCCTGCGCTTTGACGGCGCGGGCCTCACCGAAAAGGACGGCAAAACCTATCGCATCCTGCATGTGGACGATTCCAGCAGCATCCGCTCTCTGCTTCTGGACCTGCTCAACAAAGAGGGACGTTTTGTGGTGGAACAGCGCGTCAACGGGCAGGAAGCCTGGAACTACCTGCAGGAACTGCGCGACCGCTGCCAGCAGGAAAACCGCCCCATTTTCGACTTTGTGCAGGGCGTCATCACAGACATTGAAATGCCCGCCATGGACGGCCTGGCCCTGTGCAAGCACATCAAAGAAGACCCCGTGCTGCGTCAGCTGCCCGTGGCCATCTTTTCTTCCATGATCAACGAGAGTCTGTCGCGCAAATGCGCAGTGGTGGGTGCGGACGCCCAGTACACCAAGCCGGACCTCAAGGCCCTTTCGGTCAAGCTGCACGAGCTTATTTCGCGTCTGCTGGCCACGGCCAGGGCCTGAACGGAGCGCCCGTGTCCGCCCCCGCCCTTGTCGCGCCCCCCGGCTGCGTGGTGGCCGGCACGGGCAGCGCCAGCGGCAAGACCACCTGCACTCTGGCCCTGCTCTGCGCCCTGCGCGCCAGAGGCCTGACGGCGCGCGCCGCCAAGACCGGCCCGGACTTTATCGACGTGGCCTTCCACGCCGCGCTTACGGGCCAGCCCGCCGCCAACCTGGATACCTGGATGTGCCGCGCGGCCCGGCCCACGGCCAGAGCAACGCCGGGCCGCCAACTGCCCGCCGGCCTGCGCCGCCTGTACGCCCGGCTCTGCGCGCCCGACGCGGCCGGCCGCCCGCCGGACCTGATTGTGGTGGAAGGGGCCATGGGCCTTTTTGACGGCGGACACAGGGGCGCAGGCAGCACGGCCCTTCTGGCGGCCCGGCTGGGCCTGCCCGTGCTGCTCTGTCTGCACGCCGGCGGCCTGGGGCAGTCCGCAGCGGCCGTGGCCGAAGGTTTTTTGCGCCACCGCCCGGCCTGGGCCGCCCACGAAGCCCCCCTTGCCTTTCTGGGCCTGATCTGCACCCATGTGGGCAGCCCACGCCACGCTGACCTGCTGCGCACGGCCCTGGCCCCTTTGCGCAAGGATCTTCCCCTGCTGGGCCTGCTGCCGCGCCAGGGCGCGCCCGATCTGCGCTCCCGCCATCTGGGCCTGGTAGAGGCCCGCGAGGCCCTGCCCTTCATGGACCGCGCCGGACTGGCCCGCTGGATGGAAGAAAACTGCCGCCTGGATCAGCTGCTGCGCCGCCTGGGTCTTGCCGTGGGCCGCGCAGCCCCTGCTGACCTGCCCGCTGGCAGTGCCGCCAGGCTCACAGCCTGCCACGCTCTCAGCCTGACTCCCAGCCTGCCCCCCGATCCAGCCGTCAATCCGGCCCGCGCGCTGTCCGCCAATCTGACCGACATCCCGACCGGCACTCTGACCGCCAAGCAAACCGCTACTGCAAGCCCCCTGCCGCCCGCCAAGCCGGCGGCAGGCAGCCCCGCAGATCGCGCAACTGCGCCCGTTGCGGCTGCAGCGCCGGCCACACGTTTCTTTGCGGCTGCCCGCGCCGTGCCGCCGGACCTGGCCCCGCCGCCAGCCGCAACTTCCTGCGCCCCCAACCCTGCCGCAGCGGCCTCAGCCGACGCTCTCCTGCCACCGCCTGCCGCCCCGGCGCGCGCCCGGCGCCCCTCGCGCCGTTCCCGACGACGCCCCGTAGTGGGTATGGCCTGGGACGCGGCCTTCAGCTTCTGTTACGCCGACCTGCCCGCTCTGTGGCAGGAACTGGGGGCGCAGGTGGCCGTTTTCTCGCCCCTGCGGGACAGTGCGCCGCCCCCGTACTGCGCGGGTCTCTACTTTCCCGGCGGCTATCCGGAGCTGCACGCCGCCGCCCTGGCGGCCAACACGTCCTTCCGCACGGCCCTGACCCGTCTGGCCGACGCAGGCCTGCCCATCTACGGCGAATGCGGCGGCTACATTTATCTCATGCGCTCCCTGCACCTCTCCGGCCAGGACTACCCCATGAGCGGTCTGCTGCCCCAGACCTGCACCCTCACCGACCGTCGTGCGGCCCTGGGCTACCGCGCGGCCCTGGCCTTGCCGGACTGGCCAGCCCCCACCCAAACCGCCGCCCCCCTCTGGACGCGGGGACACGAATACCACTATGCTCAGGAGGACGGCCCCCTGCCCGCCGCCTGCCGCCCCCTCTGGCGGCTGTACGACAGCGCGGGCGGTCTGCTGCGCGAAGAAGGCTGCCGTCTGGGCTCCGTGGCCGGATCCTGGCTGCACTGCTACCCGGAGGGCTCCCGCCGCTTCTGGCGGACCTGGCTGCGCGCCCTGCCCCCAATCTGAAGCCGCCGGGCCGACGCAACATCGCCCGCAAGGAAATTCCATGCCCCCTATCGCTCCCGCCCCCTCCCATGGCCCGGCTCCCGCCCCCACCGCCGCGCCGTCTGCAATCGTCCTGGATCCGGCCCACACCCCGGCCACCATTGAGGCCCGCTCCTTTGCCGTTATTGATGCGGAAATCCCCGAACCTCGCCCTTTTTCCGGTCCGCTCTGGCAGGTGGCCCGACGCTGCGTCCACACCCTGGGCGATACGGAAATCGTGCCCGACCTGCGCCTGAGCGCCCAGGGCCTGCGCAACGGCCTGGACGCCCTGCTGCGCGGCTGCACGGTCTTTACCGATACCCGCATGGCCGCCGCCGGTCTGCCCCTGCGCCGCCTTACCCCCCTGGGCGTCAGCGTTACACCCATTATGAGCCTGCCCGGCCTGGACCAGCTGGCCAAAACCCGCGATACCACCCGCACCCGCGCCGGACTGGAACTGCTGGCCCCCCGCATGGGCGGCCAAATCGTGGCCATTGGCAACGCCCCCACCGCCCTGCTGGGCCTGCTGGACGCCCTGGCCGCCGGAGCGCCCGTCCCCGCACTGATCATCGGCATGCCCGTGGGCTTCGTCAACGCCGCCCAATCCAAAGCCCTGCTCCACCAAAGCCCCTGGCCCCACTTCACCCTCCTGGGGCGCAAGGGCGGCTCTGCCCTGGCCGCCACCTGCGTCAACGCCCTGGCCGAACTGGCCCTGGCCGAACGAAAAACGTGAGAAAAGAATCTGTAGGGGGAAGGGAGATTTTGTGGGGGGAAGGGAGTTTTTGTGAACAAAAGTTCCCTTCCCCCCACACCCCCCATCCTTCAAAAAACTTTTTCTCTCCCAGAACTGCGCCAGGCATACCCTGGCCGAAATACAACTTGCTGTTACATTGAATATGTTCAGAATAGCTGCGATGTTTTCCACACCCGCAGCACACGCCGCGCCGATACCCCAATATATCTGTCGCCTCCGACTGCGGTGCGGGATGAATTTTGTTCTCCGGCAAGGACGTGGGCCGTTGCGGGACGGGGATAGTGCTCTTCTGGTACAGCCCCGGACCGCAACGGCCCGCTGACGCAGCCGGGGGGCAAAAGCCGCCCGCGCCGGGGCGCCCCCCTGTACTAACGGCCGCCCCTGTATTAGCTTGTACAAGCGGGGCCGGTGTTCCAACCGCCATGCGGCGATTCCCTTTCCCTATCCGCCCCAAGTGAGGAGACCCATGAAACTGCCCGAACTTCCCGCCGTCCTGAAACTGCAGGTGGTACTGAAAACCCTGGCTGTGCAGGCCTGTCTGCTGGTAGGCGTGCTGTTGGTGGCTTGGGGCCTGCAGCGCGCCTACAGCTTTGTGGACCGCACCACCTTTCCGCAGGCCATGAACGTGCCTGCCGCGGCCGCCGATCTGCCGGACACAGAAAAAGGTAAAATTCTGCTGGATTCCATCAGCAACCAGATGCGCCGCGAGCTCGACTCCACCTTTGGCTGGAGCTTCAACGACATTATTTTTAACCGCTTTATTCTGGATAACCGCGCCTACCGCCAGTACGGAGTGTACCACGCCACTAAGTTTCTGCTGGACCTCTATTCCAGCCAGATCGCCAAGCTGGGCTCCAGCGACCGGGAAAGCGAATTTCTCTACAAAGCCCGCATCAACAGCTTCGCCATTGATCCACGCAGCTTCATGTTCCCTTCGGCCGAAGGTTCCTACAAAAAAGGGCTCAAACTGCTGGAGGACTACAAGACTTCTCTGGATAAAGGCACAGGGGTTTACAACTGCCGCACGGACGATCTCTACGCCTCTTTTGTGACCATGACCGGAGAAAACATGCTGGGCTACGCCCAGGGCCTGCTGGAAAACGCCCAGAGCCTGCCCTTCTATGAGCTGGACAACCGCATCTATGAGGTACAGGGCATCGTGCTGGTGCTGCGCGACTTCGTCAACGCCCTCTACCAACTCTATCCAGAGATCAAGGCCAAAAACAACGAGGAAAATATGGCTGCAGCCATGACATATATGGACCGCATCGCCACTTATGATCCTCTCTATATCACCTCCACCTTCAATTCCGGCGAGCTGATTCTTTCCTATCTGCTCTTCACTAAGGCCCGGCTGGAAGACATTCGCGACAGCATCCGCATGTAGGGTATTGCAACGTTGCAATGCCCTGACGGTTGCGTAAGCAGCCGACCAAAACAGCCCCCGCCGCCGACATGCGTACTGCACCGGCGGCGGGGGCTGATTGCTTACTTGCGCCAAGACTCCGGGCCAGGACGCCTCAGCGAAAGCCCGCCACGGCCCGGCCCTGTTTGAGGGCTACCAACCCCAGGGGCAGGTCGCGCCACCACAGGGCGGCCCAACGGCCGCCAAGGCCCGTCTGACGGCTCTGCCCGCTGAGCAGGGCCGTCACTTCCTCCGGCGTGTCCAGCACCAGGCTGGCCCGCGGTTCCGGCCGCTCCGGCAACAAGGCGCGCAGGCGCGGGGCAGGGTCCAGGCCGCTGCCCTGCCGCCGCCCCAGCAGCCCGCCTTGCCAGACCAGTTCCGGCGGCAGCAGGGCAGGGGCCTGCTCCGGCACAAAGCGCACATGATCTCCAAAAACCACCGCCGCTCCGGGCGGCAGGCGCGCTCCAGTCCCGGCCGGGCCGTCCAGCGCCGTGCGGGGCAGTTCCTGGCCCAGGGGCTGGCCCGCAGCGCGGTTGCCGTGGCGGCGGGGCGCTCGGCCGCCGCGTGGGCCCGCATCCGGCGGGGCAGAAAATTCCCCGGAAGACGCAACTGCAGCGTCAGGGGCAGCGACGTCCCGCAAAGGCCCCGTGACCGTGCCGGGTTTTTCCAACAGAGCCACATAAAAGCCCTGCGCGCCGGAGCGCTCCCCATCCACGCGCAGCGTGCCTTCCCCGCCGGGCTGTTCTTCCCAGACAAAACCGGGGAAAGGGGGCAACGGCACGCGCACAAGGCCCAGTTCTTCTTCAGCAAAGTGCACTTGCGCTTCATTTTCAGCGGTGTTGGTGGTGCAGGTGGAGTAGACCAGCCGTCCGCCCTGGGCCAGCAGCCGCGCGGCCTGGCGCAGCAGGCGGCGCTGCAGCGCAGTGAGGTTGTCAATCTTATCCCCGCGCCAGAGCCTGAGCACCTGCGGATGTTTGGCCGCCGTGCCCCAGCCGGAGCAGGGCGGGTCCAGCAGGATGGCCCGCCAGCTTTGCGGGCGCAGGGGCAGGGCGTCCCCGCTGTAGGCGCAGGTGGCCGCGTGCAGCAGGTTCATCTGGTGCAGATTGGCCCGCAAGGTGCCCAGGCGGGCAGGGGTGGGTTCATTACCCAGCACAAAACCCGTGGGCCCGGTGAGCTGGGCCAGAAATCCCGTTTTGCTGCCGGGGCTGGCGCACATATCCAGCACGGCCGCGCCCGGCGCGGGGTTCAGCGCCAGGGGCGGCAGCATGGAAGAGCGATCCTGGATGTAGATGTAGCCGAAAAAAGCCGCCAAAGAGCTCCCCAACGGGCGCGGTTCGGCCAGCAGGCGACGGCAGAAGGGCGAAAAGGGCTCCGGCGCAAAAACATAGCCCTGGGCGCGCAACAGCGCCTCCACCAGGGGCGTGGCCGAAGGGGGACAGACCAGACGAAAGGATCGGGCGGCATTGCTCATGGAGCGCATACTAGGGACACGCGGCGTCGGACGCAAGCGGGCGTATTGCGTGCCGAGGCAAGTGCGGGTATAGTGCCCGGGTGCGGATTGCCCGCGCTGTCGGGGCCTGCCGCCCCTTTTGCCGCCCGTGCCCCGTGCCGGGCGCGCCCATGCCCAAGGAGTGTGGAATGAAATATACCCTGTCACTGGCCTTCGCGCTCTGCCTTCTGGCGCTGGGTCTGGTCACGGCCTCCGGCGCCGCGGCCAAAAGTGCCGTAGTCCTGCCTTTTGCGGTCAATGCCCCCCAGAGCTACAGCTATCTTTCCAAGGCGGTGCCGGCCACCATTCAGGGCCGCCTCAACCAGCCCGGCGTGCTGGACGCGCGTGCAGGCCAGGCCAAGGCCGCCTCACAGGCCGAGGCCCGCCAGGCCCTTGCCGCCTCCGGGGCGGACGCGGCTGTCTGGGGTTCGGTGAGCGTGATGGGCAGCCAGTGCACAGTCACGGTCAACAGCGTGGACAAGGCCGGCAAGACCTGGAGCAAGACCGGGCAAGGGCCGGTGAGTTCCCTCACCGCCACGGTGCAGCAGCTGACCGCCGCGCTGGGGCAGGAAGCCTTTGGCGTGGCCGCCGTGCGCACGCCGGGCATGACGGCCGCAGGCGGTCCCGCGCCCCGCGGCGATATTCTGGTCAATGAAACGGGCCAGCAGCAGGTCTACCTTAACCCCCAGTTCCGCTATCAGGGCGCCGGAGCCGCGGACGGCTCTCGTCTGCGCAGCCAGCGCCTGCCTTACAGTATGGTGGATATGGCCGTGGCCGATTTTAACGGCGACGGCAAAAATGAAATCGCCGTGCTGAGCGACCACAATCTGCGCATCTACAGCTGGCAGGCCGACGGCAAGCTCAAACTGCTGGGCGAAACCTCCATCTCCCGCTCCAATGTCTGCTTTTCCATGCGGGCCATTGATCTGGATCGCGACCGCGCGGCCGAGCTGGTGGTGTCCACCTTTGAGGAAGACAGCAACCGCCCCTACAGCTACATCTACACCTTTAAGGGTAACAAACTGCGCCAGTTTGCCGAGCGTGTGCCCTACTTCATGAGCGTGGTGCGCCTGCCCCCCACCTACACGCCCACCCTGGTGGGCCAGGGCTGGGATTCCATCAAACTTTTCGCGCCCGGCGTGCACATTATGGTCAAGTCCGGCGGCAAATACACCCTGGGTACCCGTATCGACGTGCCTTCCGGCGCCACGCCCTTCAATATTGTCTGGCTGCCCGGCGGCCGCCAGAACAAGGGCGACCAGCTCGTCATGCTGACGGATACCGAAAGGCTCAAAGTTTTTCAGGGCCACGGCAACAGCCTTATCCACACCACCATGGAGCGCTTTTCCGGCTCCGCCACGGGTATGGACCACTACAAGGGCATGCCCGGCCTGGGCGTGGACAAAAACTACCAGCTGCCCAGCAAATACTACGCGCCCATGCGCCTTATCGCCGCAGACATCGGCAATACCGGCGAATATGTGCTGCTGGTCAACAAGCCCATTTCCACGGCTTCACAGATCTTTGACCGTTACCGTTACTTCCCCCAGGGCGAAATCCACGCCCTGTACTGGGATGGCGTGGGCCTGGGCCTCAAGTGGAAGACCCGGCGCATCCGCGGTTCCGTGGCCGAAGTGGACCTGGCCGACGTGAACAACGACGGCGTGCTGGATCTGGTGGTAGGCCTGAACACTTCGCCCGACCTGGGCATCGGCAGCCGCCAGAGCATGATCACCGCCTATCCGCTGGACGTTTCGGCCACAGACCCCAACGTGCCTGCGGACCTGAGCGACTTTGAGGTCACGCCTGGCCGCTAGGCGGGCAGATTCCGGGGCGGTCCGACAATGCCGGGCCGCCCCTGTTTTTTCACCGGCAACAGGAAAGTACCATGCGCATTCTGGTAATAGGTTCCGGCGGGCGGGAACACGCCCTGGTCTGGAAATTTTTGCAAAGCCCGCAGGTCAGCGTCGTGCTGGCCGCGCCGGGCAACGGCGGCACCGCGCGCGACGGCGCGCGCAATGTGCCCGTAGCCGTGGACGATCTGGACGGCCTGGTAGCCCTGGCCCAGGCCGAGCACATCGACCTGGTGGTGCCTGGGCCGGAACTGCCCCTGACCTTGGGCATCACCGACCGCATGCGCGCGGCGGGCATTCCCTGTTTCGGGCCCGACGCCTACGGCGCGCGTCTGGAGGGTAGCAAGGCCTTTGCCAAGGAGATCATGCGCCGCGCCCAGGTGCCCACGGCCCAGAGCGCCGTATTCGACGATGCGGCTGCGGCCCGCGAACACATCCGGCGCATGGGCGCCCCCCTGGTGGTCAAGGCCGACGGCCTGGCCGCGGGCAAGGGCGTCATTGTGGCCCAGACCGAAGACGAAGCCCTGCATGCCGTGGATGAAATCATGGGCCAACGCGCCTTTGGCGACGCGGGCAACCTGGTGGTTATTGAAGAATGCCTGGTGGGCGAGGAAGCCTCCTTCCTCTGCCTCTGCGACGGCGAACGCGCCCTGCCCCTGCCCTCGGCCCAGGACCACAAACGTGTTTACGACGGCGATGCCGGCCCCAACACCGGCGGCATGGGGGCCTACAGCCCTGCGCCCATCCTGCCCGACGACCAGCTGGAAGCCATGGCCGAAGCCACCGTGCGGCCCATTCTGCGCACGCTGGCCAAGGACGGCCATCCCTTTGTGGGCGTGCTCTACGCGGGCCTCATGCTCACAGCCCAGGGCCCCAAGGTGCTGGAATACAACGTGCGCTTCGGCGACCCGGAATGCCAGCCCCTGCTTATGCGCCTCACGGGCGACCTGCCCGCCATCATGCTGGGCGCCGTGCGCGGCCGTCTGAATCCAGCCGCCCTGGGGCAGAAGCCGCAGACCGCTCTGGGCGTGGTGCTCACAGCCAAAGGCTACCCCGGAGCCTACCCCAAGGGCCTGCCCATCACAGGCATAGCAGAGGCCGAAGCCCTGCCCCAGGTCAAGGTGTTCCACAGCGGCACCAGCCTCAAGGAAGGGCAACTCCTCTCCACCGGCGGCCGCGTGCTCTGCGTCACGGCCCTGGGCGACGATCTGGCCCAGGCCCAAAAAGCCGCCTACGCCGCCGTGGAGCGCATCCATATGCCCGACAGCTTCTGCCGCAGGGATATCGGCGATAAGGGCCTGCGTCGGCTGGGATAAAGAGATCTTTTTTGTGGGGGCAGGGGGGATGGCTTCTTTGCAGAAAGCGCTTTTCGGCAGTAACTATATGTCGCTATGGGGATAAAGCAGATGCCGCAAGTAGTTATTTTTATGGGTTCAAAGTCGGATGAAGAAAAAGTCGCCCCCTGTGTGGACGTGTTGCGCGGGCTGGGCGTAAGCTGCGCCATCACCGTCAGTTCGGCCCACCGCACTCCGGACCGCACGGTGGAGCTGGTGCGCCGCTATGAGGCCGAAGGCGCGCAGGTCTTTATCTGCGCGGCGGGCATGGCCGCGCATCTGGCTGGGGCCGTAGCCGCCCGCACCGTGCGCCCGGTCATCGGCATCCCCATTGGGGGCGCGACCTTGGCAGGCATGGATGCTCTTTTCTCCACCGTGCAGATGCCTCCCGGCTTTCCCGTGGCCACCGTGGCCCTGGACAAGGCCGGCGCGCGCAACGCCGCGTGGCTGGCCGCGCAGATCCTGGCCCTCAACGACCCGGCTCTGGCAGCAGGAATTGCAGCCGCCCGCGAAAAGATGTGCGCGGATGTGGCCGCTGCGGGCGAAGAAATCAACCGCAAATACGCCTGAACGCGAAGGGCGCAAGTCTGCCCCCAGTGCCCTGTGGGCCCAGATCTGGCTTTGATGCCGAGATGGCGCCACGTTTGTACAACCCTGTGGGCCTGAAGCAACTTCAACATGAAATTGCCCCAGGGCCACAGGGTTGTGTCGCGTCCGGCACGCAGGTGTAGACGCAATTTTTTTTGCGCCGGCAAACACCGAAGCGAACGGAGTACCATCTTTGAGAATATCTATTCTCAGAGTTGCAAGGCCGTCAGGGCAGGCGCAGAGCAGGAGCCGCATGGCGGATAAAGCTGCCGTCCTCCAGTTCCTGGTAGGCCTGCCGCAATTCCGCTTCTGTATTCATGACAATAGGGCCACCCCAGGCCACAGGCTCGTGCAGGGGCGCGCCGGAAACCAGCACCAGGCGTGCGCCCTCTGGGCCACCGGTAAAGGCCGCCGTATCGCCCCCACCCAGCAGATAGGCGTGGCGGGCCAGCAAAGGCGTGCCCGCAGGGACCAAGTTCGCCTCGCCCTCCATAAAATAGGCAAACAGCGTATCTTCCGGCGGGGCAGCTACGCTCCAGGTTTTGCCAGGCCTGAGGGTCACGTCCAGAAAGCGCACGGCCACATATGCGCCCCTGGCCGCGCCGTCCACCTCGTTATATCTGCCGGCCACCACGGCCACGCGGGCGGCATCCTCCTCCAGCACGGGCACCTGGTCGGCGGTGATGTCCCGGTATTGGGGGGGCGCCATTTTGTCCCTGCGGGGCAGGTTGACCCAAAGCTGCAGGCCCAGCATGCGTTCTGATGCGCGGGGCATTTCTTCGTGCAGTATGCCGCTGCCGGCGGTCATCCACTGGCAGCCGCCGTCCCTGATGCTTCCGGCATTGCCCAGGCTGTCCTTGTGGTCGATCCTGCCGGCTGCAAGGTAGGTAAAGGTCTCAATGCCCCGGTGGGGGTGCAGGGGAAAGCCCCTGATGTAGTCCTGCGGGTCGCGGGAGTCAAAGGCGTCCAGCATGAGGAAAGGGTCAAACCGCGCCACCGTAGGGTCGCCCAGCACGCGGACCAGCCGCACGCCCGCGCCGTCTGTGGTCCGGCGGCCGGTAACATCGTCTGTAACTGTTCTGTAGTACATACAACACCTGCAACGGCTCACGGCCGTCCTTTTATCGTTAGAGCAAAGTATCTTTGAGAATAAGCATTCTCAAAGTGTACGGCACGCTCATTCCACACTTACGCGTGCAACTATACAGCCCCGCTGTCTTTGTCGTAACTTCCTGCGTCATAACGGCTGCAGCTACGCTTGCCTCCACGGCGGGCATCTGCGTACGCAGCTGCCGGTCTGAAGGGCGCACTGCGCGCAACGGCCTCTAGAGCATTTAACACTTGAAATGCTCGCTTACGGCAGGCAAAAGCCTGCCGTACGGCACACCATCCTGCTTTGATAATAACGCTCCTGCTGCTTCTGGCAATGGCGCAAGGGGCGGACGACAACTTTCCTGCGTTTACTTTGAATTTCATTTTCGATAACATTAAAAAATTCTTCACAGCCGTACCCGTGTTGCTTTCCCTATTTTTTTTTCATGACAAGCCGATATGGGTACAGATGCAAGGTCTGCGCCGCATGGTCCGCGCGCGGAGCGGTGACCGCACCGCTTGCGCACAGAGGCGCAGCCGGAGTCGCCCGGTCCGGCGCGACCGTATTTTTATTTTCTCTATCCTGCTCCCCATATTTTCGGTAGGGCAGGCCAAGTGCAGGTGTGGCATGAGCATACGTCTACGCATTATTCTGGGTTTTCTTCTTACCACTGTAGTTCTGGCCGCGGGCATCATGATCAACGCCGCTTTTTCGCTGCGGCAGGAGGCTGAATCCTCTTACCAGACTGCAGCCCAACGCCAGCTCCGCCTTATGGCCGTCTATGTGACGAGTTTTCTGCAGACGGCCGAAAGAAATGCCGCCCTTCTGGCCCAGGACCAAGATGTGGCCAGTGCGGGCGATGCCTTCCCCACCTACAAAAATGTCGCCGTCAAGTCCCTGTTCCGCCACGCGGACCTTTCCTGGACAGCGCGCCGCGTGCTGGAGAAGTTTACGCGGCTGGACAAGGGCTATGCGGACTATGCCGAAGTCTACGCCGGGTACCTGGACGGCAACTACGCCTCCTCCATTGACAATGCGGAGGTGGCCCCCGGCTTTGACATGACCAAACGGCCCTGGTACGTGGCCCGCAAAGCCTCGCCGGACGTGTACGGCATTTCGGAAAGCTACCGCTCCTATACCGGCGAAATGGTTTTTGCCGTCACCCACAAGATGTTTGACGCGGACGGCAACTTTACCGGCGTACTCGGCGTGGACGTGTCCTTGGCCGGGCTTTCCGCCCGCTTCAAAGAGCTGAACTTCGGCCAGACCGGCTACTTCATGCTTATTGAACATACGGGGCGCATCCTCTCGGACCCCAAGCACCCCGACGCCGCAGGCAACATCATTGGTCAGGACATCAAAGACCCCGGCCTGGAGGCCCTGCAGCAAGCCAAGGACGGCATGGTGGCCGTGAGCGTGGGGGGCATCCCCATGCTGGCCACGCTGCGCACCACGGAATACGGCTGGAAAATCGCGGCGCTGCAGGCCAAGGACGAAATTTTCGCCGCCACCTACAGGGATATCCGCAATATGGGGCTGATCAGCGCGGCCATCACCATCCTGGCCCTGGGGCTCTCCCTGCTGATCGTCCGCTCCATCAACCGGCCGCTGGACAGGCTGGTAGGCATGGCCCACCAGGTGGCCGGCGGCGATCTGAGCGTACAACTGGACGGCGCGGGCTTTTACGGCGAACTGGCCGCCCTGCGTCAGGCCCTGGCCGAAATGGTGCAGAACCTGAAAAACATGCTGCAAACGGCGGAACAAAAAAGCGGCGAGGCCGAGGAACAGACCCGTCTGGCCAAAGCTGCCACAGAAGAGGCGGAACAGGCCCGCCAGGCCGCAGAACGGGCCAGGCGCGACGGCATGCTGACCGCCGCAGGCCATCTGGAAGAGGTGGTGGCCGTTATTTCCGCTGCGGCGCAGCAGCTGGCCACACGCATTGAGCAATCCGACACGGCCACCGGGGCCTCTGCCCAGCGCCTGGCCGAAGCCGCCACAGCCATGAACGAAATGAACGCTACTGTGCAGGAAGTGGCCAAAAACGCCTCCGACGCCTCGCAGGTTTCGGCCGAGGCCAGAGCCAGGGCCGCATCAGGCGCGGATATCGTGGGGCAGGCCCTAAGCAGCATCGATCAGGTGCAGGCCGTTTCACTGGAACTCAAAGAGGACATGACCCGCCTGGACGCCCACGCCCAGTCCATCAGCAGGATTATGGGCGTCATCTCGGACATTGCGGACCAGACCAACCTGCTGGCCCTCAATGCCGCCATTGAGGCCGCCCGTGCGGGCGAGGCCGGGCGCGGCTTTGCCGTGGTGGCCGACGAAGTGCGCAAACTGGCCGAAAAAACCATGACCGCCACCAAGGATGTGGGCAGCGCTATCCAGGCCATCCAAGAAAGCGCCGACAAAAGCGTGGTCGGCATGGACAATGCCCTCAAAGAAGTGCAGACCGCCACCGGCTTTGCCAGCCAGTCCGGCGAGGCCCTGCAGCAGATCGTCAGCCATGTGGAGGCCGCGGCAGACCAGGTGCGCGCCATTGCCGCCGCCAGCGAAGAACAGTCCTCCGCCAGTGAAGAGATCAACCAGTCCATTGTCCAGGTCAACGCCATTGCCGCCCAGACCACTGAAGCCATGCACCAGGCCGCTGCAGCCGTAACCCACCTCACGGAACAGGCCCAGCGTCTGCAGGAACTTATCAACGAAATGCAGCAAAGCTGAACGGCGGGCGCGGGACACAACAACGCCCGAGGGCGCGGGGCCGTCCCGCGCTCTTTGCAACTGCGCGCCGAGGCGCTACACTGCCCGCAGGAGAACACGCATAATGAAGCAGACCTACGCCGCCCGGCGCGAAAACCTGCGCCGGGCCATGCGGGCCCGCGGCCTGGACGCCCTGTTGGTGAGCCACGCCGCCAACCGCTACTATCTTTCGGGTTTTGAGCTGCACGACCCCCAGTGCAATGAAAGCGCCGGCCGTCTGGTCATCACCGCCGACGGACGGGACTGGCTGGCCACCGACGCCCGTTATGCCGACGCCGCCGCCCGGCTCTGGGACGCGGAAAGCATCTTCATTTACGGTGGCGACGGCGTGGAGGATCTCTACGCCCTGTTGCGCCGCTGCGGCGGCCGCGTCGGGCTGGAGGCCAGCAGCGTAAGCCTGGCCTTTGTCCGCGCCCTGAGCCAGACCGGTCCGGGCCTCTGCCTGGAGGCCGCCGACGGCTTGGTGGAAGACCTGCGCCTGATTAAAGACGCCGACGAAATCGCCGCCCTGGAAAAATCTTTTGCCCTCAATCACAAAATGCTGCACTGGGTGGCGGGCGAACTGACCCCAGGCCGCAGCGAAAGCGATCTGAGCTGGGCCATTGAGCGCTTTTTTCGCGAAAACGGCGCTTCGGAGCTGGCTTTCGCCAATATCGTGGCCGTGGGCAAAAACGCGGCTCTGCCCCATGCCGTGCCCGGCACGGACCAGATTACGGAAAACTGCCCGGTGCTCATCGACGTGGGCTGCCGGGTGGACGCCTACTGCTCGGACCAGACCCGCACCTTCTGGGTGGGTGAAGCCCCCACGCCGGACTTCAGCCGCACTCTGGAGCTGACCCGCGCCGCGCAGGAGGCCGCCCTCAAAGCCATGCGCCCCGGCCTGCCCCTGGCCGAAGCCTACGCCCTGGCCCGCAACGTATTTGTGCAGGCGGGCGTGGCCCAGGCCTTCACCCACGGGCTTGGGCACGGGGTGGGCCTGGAAACCCACGAGGCCCCCAGCCTTTCCCCCAGGGCCAACGGCGTGCTCAAACCGGGCATGACCGTGACCGTGGAGCCGGGCCTCTACTACCCCCAGTGGGGCGGCGTGCGCTGGGAATACACGGTCCTGGTGGAAGAGGACGGGGTCAGGATCTTATAAATGTGGGAAGGAGCATTCGCAAAAGGCTGCTCCGTGCGGGAGCATGGTCACACCCCGTGCAGGCACGCCTTCTGCCCCTCCTGTGCTGGGCGCGCTCGTTCCGGCGCGTAAGCGCGCAAACAACTTGCGCCCCCACGGCGGACGGCACCGGACACAACAGCCAGGGCATTGCAATGTTGCAATGCCCTCGTTGCAACCAAAGGGCCTGATATGCAAAACCCCCCGGTTTCGCCAATACTGATTTTTCTTGTGGGCGCGCGGGCTTCGGGCAAGACCACCGTGGGCCGCGCCCTGGCCCGGCGGCTGGGGCTGCCCTTTGTGGATACGGACGCGGCCGTCACGTCCGCCGCAGGCAAAACCGTGGCGGCAATCGTGGCTGCCAAAGGCTGGCCCGCCTTTCGGCAACAAGAAAGCGCAGCTCTGCGCGCCACGGTGGCAAAATACCCGCAGGGCGCGGTCATCGCCACGGGCGGCGGCATGGTCCTGGCAGTTGAAAACCGCCGGTTTATGCGAGAGCGGGGCGTAGTTTTTTATCTGGAGGCCACAGCCCCTCTGCTGGTCGCACGGCTGACCAGCTCCCCCCTGGCCAGCCAGCGCCCCAGCCTCACCGGCAAGGGCGTGGCCGCCGAAATGAAACAAGTGCTGGCCCACCGCGCGCCCCTCTATCTGGAGGCGGCCCACCACCGCCTGGACGCCGCCCTGCCCCTGGAACACCTCTGCGAAGCGGCCGCAGCGCTCTTGCCTCCGGCGGCGGAATAGGCGCTTGCGCACGAGGCGTGCGCTGAAAAATGCCGGCGGCGGCTCAGGGGGCACAGCCCCCTGCGAACCCCTTTTTCTCCAGAAGTCGCTGCAAACCAAACTGAACCAGGCAAAAATATGTTGCCATGAGCGTTCGTTACGCCATCGGCGCAAAAAAGACTGTTTTTGCCCAAGCGGTACGACATTCTCCATTCAGGGGCTTCCCCGCAGACCGGCCCTGCCGATGGGCCCGATCCTTTCCTGCTTGCGCTATTCCTCCCCTTACATCATTCCGGCCCTTACGTCATTCCGGCCCTTGCGTCCCTTGGCGTGGGCCTTGCCTCCAGCCCCCACAGCCCAGCACAATAGCAATCTATTGAGCAAAGCCCCCTTGGACCGCCGAGCTTGCGAGGCGGGGGCTGGTGTCGTAAGGCTTGAAAAAAATAAGAGTTTTTTGATTCCGACAAGGAAACGGCGATTTTTTGCGCGCAGCGGACTCAAGTCCGTGAGCAGCAAAAAATCGCCGTTGACGCCGTCGGCGCAAAAAAGACTGTTTTTGCCCAAGCGGTACGGCATTCTCCATTCCGGGGCTTCCCGCAGACCGGCCCCTGCCGACGGCCCCGCCCCCTTCCTGCTTGCGCTATTCCTACCTTTGCGTCCCTAACCCTCTCCCCGGTCCAGAACCCGCAGGGACACGGCCTCGGCCAGATGCTCCGCAGCTATGCGCTCCGCGCCCTCCAGATCGGCAATGGTCCGAGCCATGCGCAGCACCCGCGCGCAGGCCCTGGCCGAAAGCGCCAGGCGATCCACCGCACCCGCCATAAGCGCGTGCCCCGTGGCGTCCAAAGCGCAGTGCCGCTCCAGCAACCGGCCGCTGAGCTCGGCATTGCAGCGCGGCCCCTGAGGCCCATAGCGCTCGTGCTGCCGCTGCCGCGCGGCCAACACGCGCCGCCGCATGCCCGCAGAGTCCGCCCCGGCGCTGCCCGTATCGCGAAAATCCGCGTAGGCCACGGCAGGCGCTTCCACATGCACGTCAATGCGGTCCAGCAAGGGGCCCGAAAGCCGCGCACGGTAGCGGGCCCGCTGGTCCGGACGGCAGGTGCACTGGTGCGTGGGGTCGCCGTAATAACCGCAAGGACAAGGGTTCATGGCTGCCACCAACATGCAGGCCGCGGGAAAAACCACCCGGTGGCTGGCGCGGGCAATGGCCGCCGTGCCGTTTTCCAGGGGCTGACGCAGAGCTTCCAGGGCGGTTTTATGAAATTCCGGCAGCTCGTCCAGAAAAAGCACGCCCCGATGAGCCAGGCTGACTTCGCCGGGCCGGGGCACGCTGCCGCCGCCCACCAGGGCCACGTCTGAGATCGTATGGTGCGGCGCGCGGAAGGGACGCTGACGCACCAGCCCGGCGTCCGGGGGCAGCAAGCCGGCCACGCTGTAAATTTTGGTCACTTCCAGGGCTTCTTCAAAGCTCAGGGGCGGCAGAATGGTGGGCAGGCGCTGGGCCAGCATGGTCTTGCCGCTGCCGGGCGGCCCCAGCAGCAGCACGTTGTGCCCACCGGCGGCGGCCACTTCCAGGGCCCGTTTGGCGGCCTCCTGACCCTTGACTTCGGCGTAGTCCCAGCCGCAGACCGGCGGAGGCAGGTCGTCGGGGGGCTGGGGCAAGGGCTCCAGACTTTCGGCCCCGGCCAGAAAAGCGGCGCACTGGGCCAGATCGCGTGGGGCAAAGACGTTCAGCCCGCGCACCACGGCGGCCTCCGCGCCATTGCCCGGCGGGACCAGCATACCGCGCGCCTTGCGGGTACGGGCCAGCAGCGCCAGAGGCAAGATGCCGCTCACGGGGCGGATTTGTCCGGAAAGGGAAAGCTCCCCGGCCAAATACAGGCCGTTGAGGCGCTCTGCCGGCAGCAGGCCCGCAGCGGCCAGCAGCCCCACGGCCAGGGGCAGGTCATAACTTGCGCCGTTTTTGCGCCGCCAGGCCGGGGCCAGATTGACGGTGATGCGGGCCGGCGGCAGGCGAAAGCCCGAAGCGCGCAAGGCCGCAAATACACGGTCCTTGGCTTCGCGCACGGCGGCTTCGGCCAGGCCCACCATGGTAAAGCCCGGCAGCCCCTGGCGCACGCAGTCCACTTCCAGCTCCACGGGATAGGCGTCCACGCCCTCCACGCCGCCGCTCAGCAGCCGGACCACCATGCCCTTTGCCCCTTTTTATTGAATTTTCTGTCCCAACCGGCTCCAGCGGATGTCGTCCAGTCCAGCCCAGGACCAATAGATGCGCCAGGCCTTGGCCCGGATGGCGGTACGGTCCACAAAACCCCAGAAGCGGGAATCCAGCGAATTGTCGCGGTTGTCGCCCATGACAAAAAACTTGTCCGGCGGCACGGTCACAGGGCCGAAGTTATCGCGCACGGGCTCCACAATGCCCGGCTGGGTAAAGCGGACATAGCTTTCCCGCACGGGCTGGCCGTTGCGATAGAGCTGCTTGTCGCGCACTTCAATGACGTCGCCGGGCGTGCCGATAATGCGCTTGATGTAGTCCACGCTGGGGTTGTTGGGATATTCAAAAATAATGATGTCGCCCTTTTGCGGATCGTCCCCCCGCCACAGGTAGGTGTGGGTAAAGGGAACTTTAACGCCGTAGGCGAACTTGCTGGCCAGCAGATGGTCGCCCACCAGCAGGGTTTGCAACATGGATTCGGAAGGAATCTTGAAAGCCTGCACCACAAAGGTGCGGATGAACAAGGCCAGGACCAGGGCCACCAGAAGGGCCTCGCCGTACTCGCGCCACAGGGGCTTTTTGTAACGCGCGGACGACTGCAACAGCGTAGCCATGCGGGTTCCTCTTGATTAATTTTTTTGTGGCGGCAGGGGAACTTTTGTTCGCACAAGTTTCCTTCCGCCACCCCCAACCTTTCAGAAATTTTATTTTTCTCAGGGGACGCGCCAGGCGTGCCCACGTCAGGTCGGGGCAGGCGCGCCCCAACGACCAGAGCGCGCCGCCACACCTTACTATGCCCGCAGGCGCGGGCAAAGGCAAGGAGCGCTAGCCAAGCCGCAGGGCGAAGTTGATTACAAAGCACAGGGCAATGATCAGCATGACCAGGTTCACGTCTTTAAAGCGCCCGGCCAGCAGTTTGACGCCCACCCAGCTCACAAAACCGAAGCCGAAGCCCGTGGCGATGTTGAAGGTAAGCGGCATGCTCAGGATGGTGAGAAAAGCGGGCAGGGCCACGGTAAAGTCGTCAAAGCGGATGCGCCCCACCTCCTGCATCATGAGCGCGCCCACGATGATCAGCACCGGCGCCGTGGCGTAGGCGGGCACCAGACCCACCAGAGGCGTAAAGAACAAAGCCAGAAAGAACAGCGCGGCAATGGTCACGGCCGTGAGCCCGGTGCGGCCGCCTTCGGCCACGCCGGCGGCGCTTTCCAGATAACTGGTGGCGGTGGTGGCGCCCATGACGGCGCTGGTCATGGTGGCCACGGAATCGGTAATGAGCGCCCTGTCCAGATTTTCAATATGGCCGTCCTCACGCACAAAGCCCGCTTTTTGCGCCAGGCCGATGAGCACGCCCATGTTGTCGAAAAGATCTACCATGGTCAGGGTAAAAATGATGGAAATGAGCCCGTGGTGCAGCGCTCCCTTGAGGTCCATCTGCAAAAAAGTTTCCGTAGGCAGGGGCAGGCTGAAGGAAAACACTTGCCCTTCGGGCAGTTGGGTCACACCCAGGGCAATGCCCGCAAGGGTCACAACCAGAATGCCGATGATCATGGCGCCGGGCACGTTGAGCGCCAGTAGCCCGCCGATAAGGAATATCCCTGCTACCGAGAGCAGCGTGGCGGGCTGGGCCAGATTGCCCAGGGTCACAAAGGTGGAGGGGCTGTTCACCACGATGCCGCAGCTCTTCATGCCGATAAAGGCGATAAAGGCTCCGATGCCGACCACAATGGCGTATTTGAGATCCATGGGCACGGCGTCAATGATCATCTGACGCACGCGGGTCACGGTCAGAAGCAGAAAGACCACGCCGGAAATGAATACCGCGCCCAGGCCCGTCTGCCAGGTGTAGCCCGCCGGGCCGCAGACGTAGTAGGCAAAAAAGGCGGTAATGCCCAGACCCGGCGCCACCCCCACAGGAAAGCGCGCCCACAGGCCCATGATCAGCGTGGCAATAACGGTCACCCAGATGGTGGCGGCCACGGCCCCATCTCTGGGCATGCCCGCGTCGGCCAGCATGTTGGGCACCACAAAAATGAGGTAGCACATGGCCATAAAGCTGGTCAGCCCTGCCAGCAGCTCCCGCCGTACTGTGCTGCCCTTGGCCGCTGGCCGGAAAATGGTTTCCAGAAGGCTCATGCCGTTTCCTCCGTTCGGATGTGGATTATGGCCCCACACGCAAGGGCGAACTTAGCCCAGAAAGGCGCGGATGCCCGTAAAAATTACCTGGGCGGCAATGGCCGCCAGCAGCAGGCCCGTAAGTTTGGAAAGCACGGCAATGCCCGTGCGGTGCAGGGCGCGCACCACCGTATCGGCCATGCGCAGCAGCACAAACATGCCCAAGGCGGCCAGAAGCAAGGAGAGCACCCCTACCAGGGTCTGCTCCAGCCCCTTGGCCGAAGCGCCCATAACCATGACCGCACCGATGGAGGCCGGGCCCATGCCCAGGGGAATGGCCAGGGGCACCACGCTGATGTCGCCGTCCTTGCCTGCGGTCACTTCCTTGCCGTCATCGTTCATAAGGGAAACGGCGGTAAGAAAAAGCAGCACGCCCGCGCCAATGCGAAAGGCGTCCAGGGTAAAGCCGAAAAGCGCAAACAGGTGCGGCCCGAACAGAAAAAGCGTCACGCCGATACAGAAGATGGCCGTGGAGGTTTTGGCGGCCACGGCGGCCTTTTGCCTGCGATCAAAGGTGCGGGTGCCGCTGATAAAGGCGCTCAAAACCGCCGGCGGCGTCATGAGCGCGTAAATTTTGATGCTGGTGCCCACCACGTCGGCCACGATGTCCATAAAACGTCCTCACGGAGCACGGGGCCTTGCTGCCCCCCGGAGCAGATTACCCTTGAGAATACATATTCTCAAAGTTTACAGCACGCTTGTCCCGGCGTTTAAGCACGCAAATAACGTGCGCTTGCGCCTCCACGGCGGGCGTCTGCTTACGCAACCGCCAGGGCATTGCAACGTTGCAACGCCCTGAAGCGGGGGCGGCATTGGCAGCGTTGGTTTGTGCAGTGCGCGCGCAGTCCTCTACGCCAATTTGCCTGCCTGAAAGGCAGGCAGTATGCCAGTGTGCGGGGCGGCTGTCCAGAATAGCCGGTTGGGGGGCGTGCGGAAAAATCGCCGGGTATCTTTTCACTGAAGGCGCACTACTTTTTTTCCTGCATAGCTTCAGGCCAGCGCGCGGCGGCCATTTCGCGCAGCTTGTACTTCTGGATTTTGCCGCTGGCAGTGAGTGGAAAACCGGTAATTATTTCTACATATTTGGGGATCTTGAACCAGGCGATTTTGCCGCGGCAGAAATCACGCACATCTTCGGGGCGGATGTCCACGCCGGGACGGGGGATGACAAACGCGCCCACTTCTTCGCCGTATTTACGGCTGGGCACGGCCACCACCTGCACGTCCAGCACGCCGGGCATGCTCAGGAGGTATTCTTCCACCTCGCGCGGGTAGACGTTTTCGCCGCCGCGGATGATCATATCCTTGATGCGGCCCGTGACGCGCAGATAACCGTTTTCGTCCATGACGCCCAAATCGCCGGAGTGCAGCCAGCCTTCTGGGCTGATGGCGGCGGCCGTGGCTTCGGGCATATTGTAGTAGCCCTTCATGACATTGTAGCCGCGACAAAGGATTTCGCCCACCTGGCCGCGGGGCAGTTCCTCGCAGGTTTGCGGGTCGCCCACGCGCACCTCAATGCCGGGCATGGCGCAGCCCACGGTTTCACAGCGCAGGGGCAGGGGGTCGTGGATGTCCGATTGCGTCATGACCGGCGAGCCTTCCGTAAGGCCGTAGCAGATGGTGATCTCTTTCATATTCATGTCCTCCACCACGCGGCGCATGAGAGGTTCCGGGCAGACGGATCCGGCCATGATGCCTGTGCGCAGGTGAGAGACGTCAAAACGCTTGAAGAGCTTGTGTTCCAGTTCGGCCAGAAACATGGTGGGTACGCCATAGAGGGCCGTACAGTGTTCGCTGTCCACAGCGGCCAGCACCTTGAGCGCATTGAAGGATTCCAGGATGACCATGGTGGCCCCGTGGTTGACGCAGGCCGAAACGCCCAGCACGCAGCCAAAGCAGTGGAACAGGGGCACGGGCAGGCAGACGCGGTCGTTGGGGCCGAAATTCTGGTGTTTGCCTATCCAGTAGCCGTTGAGGCCCACGCCCACATGCGTGAGCATGACCCCGCGCGGAAAACCCGTGGTGCCTGAAGTGTACTGCATGTTGATGGCGTCCCAGGGGTCCAGGGAGGCCTGACGGGCCAGATAGTCCGCGTCGTCCACCATATCGGCCAGCGCCAGAACCTCAGGCACGGAATACATGCCCCGGTGCTTTTCAGCACCCAGAAAAAAAACCCGCTTGAGGTGCGGCAGATTTTTGCAGACAAAAGAATCGTGGGACTGAAAGCGCAGCTCCGGGGCAATGCGGTAGAAGGTTTCCAGATAGTCGTGGTCGCGCAGGCTATCAATAAGAAAGACGTTCTCGCATTCGGACTGGGTAAGCAGATAGCGCAGCTCGTGCTCGCGGTAGTTGGTGTTCACTGTAATGAGCACAGCCCCGATCTTGGCTGTGGCAAACTGCAGGGCCACCCAGTAGGGCACATTGGTGGCCCACACCGCCACCTTTTCGCCCTTTTCCACGCCCAGGGCCATGAGCCCCTTGGCAAAACGGTCCACCATTTCCCCGAATTCACGCCAGGTCTGGCGGTAGCTGCGGTCCGCATAGACAACGGCCTCATTGTCCGGATACCGCGCCACCGTGTGGTCCAGAATCTGCCCCAGGGTCCACTCGCGCAGCTCAAACTGCGCCTGGCGCTCACGCACTTTTTCGTCCATGCTTTCCTCCTGAGGCATCCTTGTGGGGGATCAGTAAATCGAGTTTACGCCGCTGCCGTTGCGCGGGGCAAAGGCCCCGGAATGGCGTTGTCTAGAGCAGTTAGCGAATGAAATGAGCTAACTGTTCGGCAAGAATTTTCTTGAAAATCCTTGCCACGAAATGCGAGAAGGCAGGCTCTTGCCTGTCGTAAGCGAGCATTTCAAGTGTTAAATGCTCTAGGGATTGTAGGTGACGGCCAGAATCTCCACTGGCTCGTCGCCGGCCGCGCCCACATAGTGGGGCACAATGGAATTGTAGTAGATGGTTTCGCCGGGCTTGAGCATATGGGCTTCGCGTCCGTACACCACCAGAAGCTGACCCTTGAGCACCAGAATAAATTCCTCGCCTTCGTGCGAGGTCGTCTTGCGCTCACCGCCGTCCGGAAAAATACGGATGTGGAAGGGCTCCATATTACGGTCGTTCTTGCCCTTGCCCAAGGCGTGATAGACATAACTGGGCCGGGGAATGCGCCCGGTATGCAGGGCCTCATCGGCCTCGCCTTCATTCTGGATGCTGCTCACAATGGGGTCGCGGCTGAACTGGTCGTCCAAAAAGGTGCCCAGACGCACGCCCAGAGCACGAGCCACCTTTTGCAGGGGACCGATACAAGGGTAGATGGCATTGTTTTCCAGCTTTTCCAGATACGCTTCGGCCAAGCCCGTATGCTGGGCCAGGGTGGGCAGGTCCATCTCGCGTTCTTCACGAAAAACCCTGATGCGGGAACCGATGGTGTGGGGGGACATGCAGACCTCCTGCGGCGTTGGCTGTAGTTGCGACGGGCGCGCGGGGCGCGCGGGGCGGGAAAAAAGATGAAGAAAGGGGGGTATGCCAAGAGGCGCGCCGGTGGCGCGCCTCTTGGATATGTTCTGCACCGGTGGCACGCCGGTGGCGCGCCGCTGCGGTCTAGCTGTTGTTTTCGCTTTCTTCAAACTTCTGCTTGAGCAGATCGCCCAGGCTCTGGCCCGCTTCCTGCGGTCCGGAATGGAATTCCTTGGGCTTGCGACGGTCGTCCTCGTCCTTGATCTGCTTAATGGAAAGCCCCAGGCGGCGCTCTTCGGCGCTCACATGGATGACCTTGGCCTGAATTTCCTGGCCTTCCTTGTACATTTCAGCAGGCGACTTGACTTTTTTGCTGGAAAGCTCGGAAACGTGCACCAAGCCTTCAATGCCTTCTTCAACCTCCACAAACAGGCCGAAGTCGGTGATGTTGGTCACAATGCCCTTGACCGTGCAGCCCACAGGGTAGGTGTTGGGCACATGGCCCCAGGGGTCGTCCACCAGCTGCTTGACGCCCAGGGTGAACTTTTCGTTTTCCTGATCCACGGTCAGCACCTTGGCCTGCACGGTGTCGCCCACCTTGTACAGCTCGTTGGGGTGGCGCACCTTTTTGGTCCAGGAAATGTCGGAAACGTGGATGAGGCCGTCGATGCCGTCCTCAATGCCGATGAACATGCCGAATTCGGTAATGTTCTTGATGACGCCCTCAAGGATGGTGCCTTCGGGGTACTTTTCGGCCACCAGTTCCCAGGGGTTGGGCCGCACCTGCTTCATGCCGAGGCTGATGCGTTTTTTGTCGCCGTCCACGCCCAGAATGACCACGTCCACCTCGTCGCCGGTGTGGACCATCTGGGAAGGATGACGCAGCTTGCGCGTCCAGGACATTTCAGAGATGTGCACCAGGCCTTCCACGCCGGGCTCCAGTTCCACAAAAGCGCCGTAGTCCACCAGATTGGTGACCTTGCCGGTGCATTTGGCCCCTTCGGGGAAGCGGGCGGAGATGTCCTGCCACGGATCGGGCACCAGCTGTTTGAGGCCCAGAGAAACTTTGTTGGTTTCACGGTCAAAGGAAAGCACCTTGAGGGTCAGATCCTGACCGATGGTGATCATTTCCTTGGGATGGCGGATGCGCTTCCAGCTCATGTCCGTGATGTGCAGCAGGCCGTCCAGACCGCCCAGGTCCACAAACACGCCATATTCGGTGATGTTTTTGGCCTTGCCCTGCACAATCTGGCCTTCGGCCAGGGTGCGCAGCAGCTCCTGCCGCTTGGAGTCGCGCTCTTCCTCAAGCAGCACGCGCCGCGAAACAATGACGTTGCTGCGGCGACGGTTGATCTTGAGCACGCGGAACTCGAACTCCTGGTTGACCAGGGCGTCCATATCGGGCACCGGGCGCAGGTCCACATGCGAACCGGGCAAAAACGCCTCCACCCCGCCGATATCCACCGTGTAGCCGCCCTTGATGCGGCGCACAATGTGGCCTTTGATGACCTTGTTGGTCTCCTGCACGGCCTCGAGCTGGTCAAAGACCTGCATGCGCTTGGCCTTCTCAAAGGAAAGGGTGATGGTGCCGTCGTTTTCGTTCTTGCGAACCACATAGACGTCCACCTTGTCGCCCACCTTGACGGTCATGTTGCCGGCGGGATCGCGGAACTCTGCCGCGGGGATCTGCCCCTCGGACTTGAAGTTCACGTCCACCAGCACCGTGTCGTCGTCCACGCGGACAATCTCGCCCTTGGTGATGGAGCCTTCCTCAAGGTCGCCAAAATCGGGATTGAGATAGTTTTCAAGGGCGCTTTCGAAATTGATTTCGCTGTCGTGCCCGGTTTCCAAACCTGCCATATGTCCAGCCTCCAAACATGATTTCCCCCAACCAGGGAGGTTGACTTAGTAGCAGGATTTTACCAAAAGAACAAGGGAAAATCCGCGCAAATGGGCACAGGAAGCCAAAAAAACGGCTCCAGCGCAGGCCGCCGGCCTTGACTTTTGCCCCGGCCTAGTATCCTCTGCGGTAAGAACAGTCACGCCTGTAGTGCCCGGAAGGCTGCCGCCCGCGGCCGTCCGTCAGGCGGGCGCGGGCGCGTTTATGCGGCGCCATGCGCCCCGGCATTGCGCCGTCCTTGCTGAAATGTTTCGGCAAAGACGGTCTGTTTTGCGCTGCGGGGAATTCCGTGCAAATCGGAAACAGTCGCGCTGCGGTAAGAGGGTACAAGGCTTCTTCGCGTCCGTCGGGCAGCCCGGCAGGCGCGCGACAGCCAGTCGCGCAAGCGGTGAAGGCGAAGCCGAGGCCAACCCCTCAAGTCCGAATACCCGCTGGGCGTTTATGCCCTTTTTCAACCTGTCAACGCGCCATTGAGGAGGTTGCCATGCCGCGTTTTTCGCCCTTTGCGGGCTCCCGTCTGTTCCTGCTTCTGCTCCTGCTCCTTGCGGCCCTGGCCGCGCCCGCCGCGCCCCACGCCGCCGACGCGCCCCAGCAGGGCGTTCTGCTGGTGGCCTTCGGCACCAGCGTGCCCGAAGCCCTGCCCGCCATGCAGGCCGTGGACCAGGAGTTTAAACAGGCCTTCCCCGGCCAGCCTGTGGTCTGGGCCTATACCTCGCAGATCATCCGCAAAAAAATCGCCGCTCAGGGCCGCCCTGTGGGCGGCATCAGCGACGGCCTCGCCAAACTCGCCAAAGACGGCGTAAAAGTAGTGCGCGTGCAGTCCCTGCACGTCATGGCCGGCGAAGAATTTTCCGCTCTGGAACGCGCCGTGCTCATTGACCTGCAAAAAAATCCCGGCCGTTTTGAGGCCGTCTATCTGGGCCGCCCCATGCTTGAATCTGAAGCCGACGCCCAGGCCTTGGCCTCCGCCATTCTTGAGGACACCAAGGCCCTGCGCGGCAAAAACGCCGCCCTTGTCCTCATGGGGCACGGCCAGGAACACGGCCGCGCCGGCCTGACCTTTGAAGGCGTGCGCGCCCTGTTCCACAACCAGGACAAACATGTTTTCATGGCCACAGTAGAAGGCGAACGCAGCTTCGACGACCTGCTCAAAGAACTTAAGGCCGCCAAGGTCAAGTCTGTGGTCATCGCGCCGCTCATGCTGGTGGCCGGCGACCATGCCCGCAACGACCTGGCCGGAGACGAAGCCGATTCCTGGGCCTCTCAGCTCAAGGCCGCGGGCTTCAAGGTGACCGCCAACCTTAAGGGTCTGGGCCAGGTGCCCGGCGCCCGCGCCCTGCTGGTGCAGCACGCCAAAAGCGCCTCCGACGACCTGACCAAGGAACCCAGAAAGCAGTAACAAATCCTTTCTGCACCCTGCAAAAACTTTCTCCCGCCTTGCGGCAGGGGAAAGTTTTTGTGAGGAAGGACGTGCGGGGGAGGGGACGCTTTTTAGTAAAAAAGTCCCCTCCCCCGCAAAGTATTCGCCCTATGCCCGCCGCCGCAGCAGCGCGCCAAACATGCCTTCCAGCCAAGGATGGTCGTGAGGGGTCTGCCAGCGCTGTTCCAGGCGCAGGTCGGGATGTTGCCGCAACAGGCCTGCCACGACCCCCTCGTTTTCGTCGGGGTTGAGGGTGCAGGTGATGTAGGCCAGGCAGCGGCCAGGCTCCAGCAAGGCAGCTGCCCGCTCCAGTAACCGGCCTTGCAGGGCGGTCAGCGCCGCCAGGCGCTCCGGCCCCCGACGCCGGATGTCCGGCCGACGGGCCAGCACGCCCAGGCCGGAACAGGGCGCGTCCAGCAGCACAGAGCCGGGCCAGCGGGCCAGGGGCGGACGCGCGGCGTCCGCTAGGCACACGGGCGGCAGGCACACGGACGGCAGGTGCAGACCCAGACGAGCGCAGTGCCCCGGCAGGGCCCGCAGTCGCCCGAAGCTGCTGTCCGTACAAAGGCCCACGGCCACGCCGCGCTCCAGCAAAGCCGCAGTTTTGCCGCCGTAGCCCGCGCACATGTCCCACACCGGGCCCTCCAGCGCGTACAGGTCCAAGGCCGCAAGGACGCGCTGCGACCCTGCGGACTGAAACGAAAGCGCCCCCTGGGCCTGCCAGTGGGCTAACGGCCGATCCATCACGCTTTCCGGCAGCTCCCCCGGCCCCAAGGCCACGCCCCAATCGCCCACGGCCGCCGCGCCGGGCAGGGCGCGCAAGGCCGTCAGCAAGGCGGCGCCTTCAGGGCGGCGGGCATTGACCCGCAGTCCACTCCAGGGGCGGCCGCAGGAACGCCGCAACAACAGGGCCGCGTCCGCTTCGCCATAGGCCCGCGCCCAGAGCCGGGCCAGCCAGTCCGGAGCCGCGCAGAACAGGGCCAGCGCGCCCAGCGGGTCCGCCGCCCCCTGACGGTAAAAATCCTCATGGCGCGGGGCTTCTCCCAAGCGCTGCACGGAACGCAACGCGCCGTTGGTCAGACCGGCCAGCCGTGGTCCGTACAGGGTCCGCGCCTGTTCCACGGCCTCGTGCAGCACGGCGTGGGGGGGCGTTCTGTCCTGCAGCAGCAGTCCATAGACCCCCAAAGCCAAAATGTGCCGCAAGGGGCGCGGCAGACCTCCTGGCCTGGGCAATACCCGTCCCAGCACATAATCAATGCGGATTTCCGCCCGCAGACAGCCGTAAGCCAGTTCTGCGCACAAATGCCGGTCCCGCGCCGCCAAAGCCGTGCCAAAGGCTGCACTGCCAACCTGTCCCGCAGGGGCGTGCGGGGCCGCACCTAAGGCCATATCCAGGGCCGCCTGCACGGGCATACCCGCGTCCGTCAGCAGCAAAGTCCGCAAAGCCGCATTGCGGGCCGTAACCCGCAACTTGCCGAACCCTTTTGGAAAACCCATTATTTGCTCCCCGGCGCGCTGCTTGCCGCCGCCACAGACCCGGCAACCATCCGGCCCGGCGCAGGGCCCAGCCCCAGAAACAGCCTGATGGCGGCCTCAATGGCGTCCAGCGGCGCCAAAGTGTCCAGGCAGGGGCCGTGGGGCCGCTCGTTAAGCACGCCAAACACAGGGACAGGGTAACTGTCCTGAATGCCGGAGGTCAGGTCGCGTTCGCAGGCCACGGCAATAATGCAGCGCGGCCGGGCCTGGACCACGATGCGCCGGGCAATGGTGCCGCCCGTGGCAATGGCTAGCCGCACCCCGTAGGCGTCGCGCAGGTCCAGCAGCGCCCCTACCGGGCAGGCCCCGCAGCGGCGGCAGTGGTCCGCATTGTGCATCAACCGGTGTGGGCAGGCGCTGCGCTGCAGGCAATGGGGCAAGAGCACCAGCAGTTGCTCCGGCCGCACCGGTTCGCGCGCCGCCAGCACCATTTCGTTGTTGACCTTGACAAACGACCGCCGCACCGCCGCCCGGTCCAGACCCACCAGCTTGGCCAGCATCTCCATGAGCGGAAAAAACAGCCGCACCGTCATGTGCCGCACGCCGCCGCCGCCCGGCAAAGGCCGCCCCGTATAGATATGAAAAACCAGGCTCAGGCACAGCCCCAAAACCGCCAGCATGGCCGCCGCCGCCACGCTGACGCTCACTGCCGGCAGCCAGTGCCGCACCCCCAGAAACCCCGTCCAGGGCAAAATCAAAAACACTGCCAGCGCCAGGCACAGCAACAGACACGAACCCAGCATGAGCCCGATGAAGACCCGCTTGCGCGCGCCGCCGTACTGCGCCGGCGGCAAGGAATACGGAGACTTGCGCAGAAACGCCATAGACCCTCATCCAGCGCGGGAAAAAGAGGCTGCGAGAGCGCTCGCTGGAAAAACGCGAACCTCGCCTACGCCCCACCCCGCAAAAAATTTTCTCTTTCCAGAAAAATCCGCTGACGTACCCTGTACAGAAGAAAAAATGCCCCACATTGCCGCCACGCGCCCGAAAGCGGAATGCCGGAGCCGCGCCTCCCGGCACAGCCGGAGGCAGATTTTTTATTCCCCCTGTTCCACCAGGCCGCAGGGTCCGGGCCGCAGGCCGCGCAACGCGCCATTGACAAAGTCGCGGGCGGACATGGTCTTGCGGCCCTGGGGACGCAGCGCGCCCAGGGCGTACCAACGGTCGGCGCAGGCCACGCGCAGCGTGTCATCCGCATGGTCGAGCGTGCCGGGGCTGACGCCGGGGCAGGGCTCGGCCAACCTGCCCGGAGCCAGAGTGCAGGGAAAAGTTTTGTCCTGACCGCTGAAGTGCAGGACTACGCGCGCGCCGGGCCAGGGCGTGACCCCGCGGATATGGGCGTGCACCTGCACCGCCGGGCGGTTCCAGGTAATGACGGAATCCTGTTTGCCCATTTTGGCGGCGTAGGTGACGCGGCCGGCATCCTGATCCTCCGCTGTGGCGCGGCCTTCCAGCAGGGCGTCCAGCACCTGGGGCAGGAGGTCTGCGCCCAGTTGGGCCAAGGCGTCGTGTAGGCTGCCTGCAGTGTGGTCATTGAGGGGCAGGGAGGCGCTGGCGTATACCGGACCGGCGTCCAGTTGGCGCACCACACGCATGATGGAAACGCCTGTGCGGGCATCGGGCTGCCAGTCCTCCATAATGGCGCGCTGGATGGGCGCTGCCCCGCGCCAGCGGGGCAAAAGGGAGGCGTGCACGTTAAGGGGGGCGAGACGGGGCAGATCCAGCACAGACTGGGGCAACAGCAGGCCGTAGGCGGCCACTACCAGCACGTCCGGGGCGTAGGCGGCCAGACGGGCCACGGCGGCGGGATCCTTAAAACTTTCCGGTTGTTCGACGGGCAGACCCAGTTCCAGGGCCGCGCTTTTGACGGGCGGCATGCTGAGCTTGTGGCCGCGCCCGGCGGGCCTGTCCGGCTGGGTGTAGACGGCGACGAGGCTGCCGCGCGGCCAGACGGCCAGACGGCGCAGGGTGGGCACGGCAAAGTCCGGCGTGCCCATGAACACTAGGCGGCAGTTTTGCGCTTGAGCCACTTTTTTACCTTGCTGTCGTAAAGGCTGCGCCGCAGGCGGCTGATTTTGTCGATAAACAGGATGCCGTCCAGGTGGTCGTATTCGTGCTGCAGCACAATGGCGGGAAAATCTTCCAGGTCTTCTTCAATGCGCTTGCCATCCAGGTCTGTGGCGGTCAGGTGCACCTTGCTCATGCGTTTGACGTCGGCCCGGTAATTCATGGGCACGGAAAGGCAGCCTTCGGCCTCGCTGCGCACTTCTTCGCCCGAAAGGGCGAGCACGGGGTTGATCAGTACGCGGGGATTTTTTTCGCCATCCTGCACGGAAGGGTCCATGACCAGCATGCGGATATTGCGGCCCACCTGCGGCGCGGCCAGACCCACGCCGGGCGCGGCGTACATGGTTTCCAGCATATCCGCCGCCAGGCGGCGGATATCCTCCGTTATTTCCTGAATGGGCGCGCAGACCTCTTTAAGGCGCGGGTCCGGGTAAGTCACAATGTCCAGTAGCATGGCAGTATCCTTGTGGCGGCACACCCGCGAGGCGGTACGGCCATTGTCCTTCCCGCCGACAGGCAGCGGAAAAGCAATGGCCGCCGTGCATAAGGATGCGTACGCATCCCGAAAGCGGGGGCCCCGGGGGACAAGCCCCCTGGCCCTTCTTGCAGCGCGTCAGCTTGGCTGCGGGGCTGGCTGCTCCGCCGGGGCAGGCTGTTCGCGCAGGCGCAACCCCAGCTCACGCAGTTGTTTGGCCGACACGGGAGAAGGCGCCTCGGTCATGAGGCAGGTGGCCTTTTGGGTTTTGGGGAAGGCAATGACGTCGCGAATGCTGCCCGCCCCTGTCAACAACATGATAAGGCGGTCAAGGCCGAAGGCAAGGCCGCCGTGGGGCGGCGCGCCCTGTTCCAGGGCCTGAATAAGAAAGCCGAACTGGGCTTCGGCCTGCGCCGCAGAAAAGCCCAGGGCGGCAAACATGCGACGCTGCACTTCGCCCGTATGGATGCGGATGGAGCCGCCGCCCACCTCGTTGCCGTTGAGCACCATATCATAGGCGCGGGCGCGGGCCTTGGCCGGATCCTCGCGCATGAGCTCCAGATGGCCGGGCGCGGGCGCGGTAAAGGGGTGGTGGCAGGCTACGTAGCGCTTTTCCTCCGCATCGTACTCAAAGAGGGGAAAATCCGTCACCCAAAGGAAATTGAAGCTGTTTTCGGGAATCAACCCCAGACGCCCGGCCAGATGCACGCGCAGATTGCCCAGGGCGGCGTTGACCATGGCCGGATCGCCGGCCTGAAAAAAGACAATGTCGCCCGCCTGCAGATCCAGAGCCTTGGCAATGCCCTGGCGTTCTTCTGCAGAAAGGAACTTGGCAATGGGCGACTGCCATTCGTCGGCCTTGATCTTGATCCAGGCCAGGCCCTGCGCGCCGTAGATCTTCACAAATTCAGTAAAGCCGTCAATTTCTTTACGGCTCAGGCTCTCGCCGCCGGGCACCTTCATGGCCTTGACCAGGGGGGCCGCCGCAAAGAGCTTGAAGCCGGAACCGTGCACAATGGCGGTCACGTCCACCAGCTCCAGCCCGAAGCGGGTGTCGGGCTTGTCCACGCCGTAGCGGCTCATGGCTTCGTCCCAGGTCAGGCGCGGGAAGGGCCGGGGAATCTCCAGGCCCATGACCTCGCGGAACACGCGTTCCATCAGGCCCTCGGCCACGGCCATGACCTGTTCTTCATCCACAAAGCTCATCTCCATGTCCACCTGGGTGAACTCCGGCTGGCGGTCGGCGCGCAGATCTTCATCACGAAAGCAGCGCACGATCTGAAAATAGCGCTCCAGACCGGCCACCATGAGCAGCTGTTTGAAAATCTGCGGCGACTGGGGCAGGGCGTAGAATTCGCCGGGATTCAGCCGGCTGGGCACCAGAAAGTCCCGCGCCCCTTCGGGCGTGGACTTGGTGAGCACAGGGGTTTCCACCTCCGTAAAGCCGTTCTCGTCCAGAAACCGCCGCACGCACTGGGCCACCCGGTGGCGCAGACGCAGGTTGGCCTGCATGCGCGGTCGGCGCAGATCCAGATAGCGCCAGGCCAGACGCAGATTTTCGCCCGCATCGCAACGGTCCTCAATGGGGAAAGGCGGCGTTTTGGAGGTATTGAGCAGCTTCCATTCGTAGACGACCACCTCGATCTGACCCGTAACCAGGTTGGGGTTGACCATGCCCTCTGGGCGGGGCCGCACCCTGCCCTTGATGGCCAGCACGTATTCCGAGCGCAGAATGTGCGCATTGGCGTGAGCCGCCGGGGCCATGTCCGGGCTGAAGACCACCTGAGTAAGACCCTCGCGGTCACGCAGGTCTACAAAAATCAGCCCGCCGTGGTCGCGCCGGTACTGCACCCAGCCCATAAGGCAGACTTCCGCCCCATCGTCGGCAATGGTCAGCTGCCCGCAGTGCTGCGTGCGCCGCCAGTCGCCCAGGTCGGTAACGTATTTACGGTGCTCCTGCTGCACATCCTGCTGCTGGCGGTCCTGCGCCGCCGCGTCCATCTGCTCAGTCATTGCTTTCGGCTCCCGCCTGCAAAAAGTCCACAAGTCCGGCCCGGACCATGCTCTGCTGCCGGCCGCTCTCCAGATGTTTAACCACCACTTCGCCGCGGGCCAGTTCGTCCGGCCCCAATATCAGACAATAGCGCGCGCCGGACTTGCCAGCCTGGCGCATAAGGCTCTTGAAGCCGCCTTCGCTGCTGTTCATAACGCCGCGCAGGCCAGCGTCCCGCAGGCCCTGAGCCAGCAGCCAGCCTTCCCGGCGGCTGAGCTCGTCCATGCAGACCAGATAAAAATCCTGAGGCGCGGCCGCGCGCCCCTCCAGCATAAGCGCCAGGCGCTCCATGCCGCAGGCAAAGCCCACGCCGGGCACGTCCGGCCCGCCCAGGCTCTTCACCAGGCCGTCGTACCGACCGCCCCCAGCCACCGCCGCCTGCGCGCCGATGCTGCCGCTCACCACCTCAAAGGTGGTACGGCAATAATAGTCCAGCCCGCGCACCAGGCGGTGGTCCAGCTCATAGGGCAGGCCCGCCGCTGTGAGCAGGTCCAGCACCGTGTCGAAGTGCGCCCGGCACTCCGGACAATTGTAGTCCAGCAAATGCGGGGCCGCGTCCGTAATGGTCCGACAGCCGGGCTGTTTGCAGTCCAGCACGCGCAGGGGGTTGGTCTCCACCCGGCGGGCGCAGTCCGGACAGAGGGCCGCCTTGTCCACCCCGGCCAGATAGGCCAGCAGCGCTTCGCGGAAGCGGGGCCGACACTGAGCGCAGCCCAAAGAATTGAGCTTCAGGGTCAGATCCCGCAGGCCCAACGCGCCCAGAAAACGCAGCAGCATGCTGATCAGCTCCGCATCCGTGTACGGACTGTGGCTGCCCAGGCACTCGCAGTTAATCTGATGAAACTGGCGCATGCGCCCCTTTTGCGGCCGTTCGTAACGGAACATGGGGCCCGTGGTGAACAGACGGCTGACGGCCTCCCTGTTGACCAGACCTGCCTCAATATAGGCTCGCATAACCCCGGCCGTAGCCTCAGGCCGCAAGGTCAGTGAACGCCCCTTCCTATCCGCAAAGGTATACATTTCTTTCTGCACCACATCGGTTTCTTCGCCGATGGAGCGCTGAAACAGCTCCGTAAACTCCACAATGGGCGTGCGTAGCTCCACAAAACCGTAGCGAAAAAACACCTCCCGCGCCGTGTTTTCCAGGCGCGTGAACGTATCGCTTTCCGGCGGAAACATATCCGCAAAACCCTTGATGCGCGTAATGCTCATACTGTCCCCTGGGGAAGGGAAGGGAGAAGTGCGGGGAAGGGACTCCTGTAAAAGGGTCTCCTCCCCCGCGCCCCCGCCTCCTGAAACTTTTTCTGGTGCTCCAATATATCAAAAAAAGCCGCAAAAAAATGCAAATTTTTTTGAGGGTCATGCCCAAAAAACCGCCGAAGACAGCTTTCCGTCAGGCCTCTGCAGCAGATTTGAGGATTTTTCTCCTGCAAAACGGGGTATAGTTACCGTGGACTAGCGCTGGCCGCAAGGGGCGTCAAAGCGGAATTTGTCGCCGCAATCCTCGCAGGGCACGGGGTAGTCGCCGGTAAAGCAGGCCAGACAGTAATCGTCCGGACGACTTACGGAACCCAGCAGGCCTTCTACGCTCAGATAGTGCAAAGAATCCGCGCCCAGACTGCTGGTTATCTCCGGCAGACTGTGCTGGGCGGCAATGAGTTCGCCACGCGAAGAAAAGTCTATGCCATAGTGGCAGGGAAACTTCACGGGCGGACAGGAAATGCGGATGTGCACTTCTTTGGCGCCCAGTTCGCGCAGTTTTTTCACCCTGGTGGTCATGGTGGTGCCGCGCACGATGGAATCGTCAATAATGCAGATGCGCTTGCCTTCGATCATTTCGCGCACGGGGTTTATTTTGACCCGCACGCCAAAGCTGCGCATGCTCTGGGAAGGTTGGATGAAGGTACGGCCCACGTAGTGGTTGCGGATCATGGCGTGTTCGTAAGGCAGACCGGAACGCTGGGCAAAACCCAGAGCCGGATATACGCCGGAATCGGGGAATGGCATGACGTAATCCACCTCTGGAGTGGATTCTCCCGCCAGATTCCAGCCCATTTTTTTGCGGCAAAGGTAGACCTGCTCGTCAAAAATATAGGAATCGGGCCTGGCAAAATAAACCAATTCAAAAATGCACTGCCGCCTGCAGGCGGGGGGCTGGCCCAGCAAACGGTCGCTGTGCACACCGGTCTGGTCTACAATGACGATCTCGCCCGGGTCCACGCTGCGCTCGTATTCGGCTTCCAGCAAATCAAAGGCGCAGGTCTCGGAAGCAAAAACCACGCTGCCGTTTTTGCGCCCCATAGCCAAGGGGTGGAAGCCAAAAGGATCGCGCACGGCCGCCAGCACGCCGTCCATCATGACCAGCAGACAGTAGGCCCCGCGCACGCGGGCGCAGGCCTCCTTGATGGCGCCGGGCATATCGTTGTGGCGCAGGGCGCGCACCAGCAGGTGCATAAACACTTCCGTATCGTTGCCTGTGGCAAAGATGGCCCCTTCGTCTTCCAGATCCTGACGCAGCTGCCCGGCATTGACCAGGTTGCCGTTGTGGGCCAGGGCCACGTCGTGGCCTTTGTAGCGCACCAGAAAGGGCTGGGCGTTGGCGCTGACCGAACGGCCCGTGGTGGAGTAGCGCACATGCCCTACAGCCATGCGCCCGGTCAGGGCCTGCAGGTCCGCTTCGTCGAACACGTCCGGCACCAGCCCCATACCTTTGTGCTCGTGCACGCCGTCGGCGTCACAGGTGACAATGCCCGCGCTTTCCTGCCCCCGGTGCTGCTGCGCATAAAGGGCAAAATAGGCCAGGCGCGCTGCCTCGTCATGATCATAAATGCCGAAAACGCCACATTCGTGCTTGATCATACACTGTTACTTCTTCATTTTCCCGCGCAGGTGCATAATCCGGTTGTCAATGACCGGGGGGTTGGGATACGCGTCCCGCGCAAGTTCAAACTGTTTCAGGGCTTCTCTGGTTTTGCCCAGTTGTTCCAGAGCGTCCGCCAGCACATAGCCCGCCAGCCCCTTCAAAGGCGTGTCCGGCGCGCTGTCCAGAATCTGCTGCGCAAGGTCCGCAGCCTCCTGCCAGCGTTGCCGCGCCACGTTCTGGTCCGCCAGATCATACGCGCAAAGCAGGGTTTCCTTTTCCGCCACGGGCAGGGCCAGACACTGCTGCAGGGTGTCTTCGGCCGCGTCAAAGCGCCGCAACTTGAACTGCATGCCCGACAGCCTGCGGTACCCTTCCACGCTCTGCTCCGGAGAAAGACCAGCCAGGCCTACATAGGCATTCCAGGCGTCGGCCGCGGCCTCGTGCCGGTGCAGGCTTTCGTTCACTTCACCCATGCGCCGCAAAATCACGGCAGCGCGGGCGTCGTTGTCCATATATTCCTCAAGCATGGTTTCCAGCAGCTCCAGACTGGCCCTGGGTTCCTGCCCCGCGGCGTTGACCACCTCCAGCAGTTGCCGCCAGGCTTCCCAACGCTGATCCGGGTTCTGTTCTTCCCGCAAAAACCGCTCCAGCAGCCGTTCGGCCAAAGACCAGTCCTGTCGGGCCACGGCGGCGCGGGCCTCCGTGAGATCGTCTCCGGTCAGATCCCGGTTGCAGCCCGTCAGCAACGCAAAGCCGCACAAAACCAGCAGCGCCCACAAAACCTGCCGAACGGGGAGACCCGGCGCGCCGACCGACCCTGCCCTCACGAGCTAGTTCTCCCCATCTCCGGGTTCGCTCTGCGGCGCTTGCGGCGTGCTGCCATCCGCAGCGGGATGTTCCGCCATGGCGGGGGCGTCGTCCATATCCTCGCTCACATCGCGCCCGGTCTGACCGCCCTCGTCCACACGGTCAAAGCCCACCACGCGCGCGCCTTCGTCTAGGCGCACCAGCATGACGCCCATGGTGGCCCGGCCCTTGCTGCGCACGTCTTCCACCCCGATGCGCACCACCTTGTTGGTGGAGGTGAGCAAAATGAGGCCGTCATTGTCCCGCACGGGCATGGCGCCCACCACATGGCCGGTTTTGGCGGTCACCTTGAAGTTGATAATGCCCTTGCCGCCCCGGCTCTGAACGCGGTAGAGCTTGACGCTGGTGCGTTTGCCGAAGCCATTGGCCGAAATGGACATAATTTCCGTGGTCTGGTCCACATCCTTGAGGATGACCCCGGCCACCACCGCATCGTGCCGCCGCAGGGCAATGCCCTTGACGCCCGTGGCCACGCGGCCCATAGACCGCACGTCCTGGCAGGCAAAACGGATGGCAAAGCCGTCGGCCGTGACCAACACAATATGACTGTTGTCGCGGATGGAGCGCACCACCACCAGTTCGTCATCCTCACGCAGCCCCACAGCCATAAGGCCGGTTTTGCGGCAGCGGGCGTAGAGCGAAGCCGAGGAGCGCTTGACCATGCCGCGCTTGGTGATAAAGAGGAAGAACTTGTCTTCGGCAAATTCCCGCAGGGCCAGCACCGTGGTGACCCATTCCCCTTCCTCCAGCGGCAGCAGATTGTTGATATGCACGCCCTTGGCCGTGCGGCTGCCCTCGGGCACCTGGTGCACCTTGAGCTGGTGCATGCGCCCCTTGTTAGTAAACAGGCAAAGATACTGGTGGTTGGTGGTGGTGAGAAATTCCTGCACATAGTCGTCTTCCGACGTATGCAGGGCCGCAATGCCCTTGCCGCCGCGCTTCTGCTGCTGGTAGTTTTCCAGCGCCGTACGCTTCATGTACCCGCGCCGCGAAAGGGTAATGACCATTTCGTCGTCCGGAATCAGGTCCTCAATGTCTATGCTGTTGAGGGCCTCGCGCAGCACTTCCGTACGCCGGGGCGTGGCAAAGGTATCGCGGAGTTCCGTAATCTCTTTTTTAAGCTCCCCGCGCAGCACTTCCGCATTGTCCAGCACAGACTTATAAAACTGGATTTTCTGCAGCAAATCCTTGTACTCGGCCATAAGCTCATCGCGCTGCAGGCCCGTGAGCCGCTGCAGACGCATATCCAGAATGGCCCTGGCCTGTAACTCTGAAAGTTCAAACCGGGCCATCAAGGCCGCCCTGGCTTCGTCCGGATTGGCCGAAGCGCGGATCAGCGCCACCACCTCGTCAATATTGTCAATGGCTATGCGCAGGCCTTCCAGAATATGGGCCCGGGCCTCGGCTTTTTCCAGATCATAGCGCGTGCGGCGGATAACCACCTCGCGCCTGTGGTCCACAAAGCAGGCCAGCGCTGTCTTCAAAGTAAGCAGCTGCGGCCGGTTGTCCACCACTGCCAGCATGTTGATGCCGAAGCTCGTCTCCAGCGGCGTGAACTTGTACAGGGCATTGACGACCAGATCCGGAATGGTGCCGCGCTTGAGGTCAATAACCACGCGGATGCCCTTACGGTCCGATTCGTCCCGCAGGTCGGAAACACCGTCGATTTTGCGGTCGTTGACCAATGCGGCGATCTTTTCCACCAGAGAGGACTTGTTCAGTCCAAAGGGGATTTCGCGGATAATAATGGCCTGCGCGCCCTTTTTGCGGTCTTCAATTTCCACCCGGCCGCGCACCTTCACCGTGCCGCGCCCCGTATGGTAGGCGTCGTAAAGACCCTTGCCCGCATAGACAAAGCCACGGGTGGGAAAATCCGGCCCCTTGACAAAATCCATGAGGTCGTCCACCCCGCACTGGGGATTGTCCAGCAAATAGAGCAGGGCCTCGCAGAGCTCGCCCAGATTGTGCGGCGGAATATTGGTGGCCATGCCCACGGCAATGCCCGAACTGCCGTTGAGCAGCAGGTTGGGCACCTTGGTGGGCATGACCGCCGGTTCTTGCAGGGTATTGTCGTAGTTGGGCCGGAAATCGACGGTGTTTTTATCGATATCGTTCAAAAACTCCTGCGCCAGACGCGACATGCGCACTTCTGTGTAACGCATGGCCGCCGGGGCGTCGCCGTCAATGGAGCCGAAGTTGCCCTGTCCGTCCACCAGGGGATCGCGCATGGAAAAATCCTGCGCCATACGCACCAGAGCATCGTATACCGCCGAATCGCCGTGCGGGTGATACTTACCGATCACATCACCCACAATGCGCGCCGACTTTTTGTGCGGCCGATTGTAAGCGTTGGAAAGCTCGTACTGCGCATACAAAATGCGCCTGTGCACAGGCTTGAGACCGTCGCGCGCGTCAGGAATGGCGCGTCCGATGATTACAGAAAGCGAATACTCCAAATAGGACTTGCGGAGCTCTTTCTCAATACTGACTTGCTGCTGCGTTTCTGCCACTACAGGCCTCGCTGCTTGATAATTGCAATGCTTTTTATGGGAGAGAAGCCTTTTTTAAAAAAGGCTCTTCCTCCGCAATTCTTAAATATCCAAATCGTGCACAGCCAGGGCGTTGCGCTCGATAAACTCCCGGCGGGGTTCCACGCGGTCGCCCATGAGTTCTTCAAAAGCGTCGGAGGCTTCATTGGCGTCTTCCACAGAAACCTGAAGAAGCACACGGTTTTCAGGGTTCATAGTGGTGACCCAAAGCTGTTCCGGGTTCATTTCGCCCAGGCCTTTATAGCGCTGGATATTGATGCCCTTGCGGGCTTCGTCCAGCACCATGCCCATGAGGGCAAAAAGGCTTTCCGCTTCAGCTTCGCCGTCTTTACGACGCAGGCGGAAATTGAGCCCGCCGCATTCCTGGCGCAGGTCGTCAAACATCTGCCAGGTCTGGCGGTAGAGGCGCGAGTTAAAAAATTCCATACCGCGCCTGGTGTGGTGGCCGCCGGAATTTTCAAAGACAGCGAAGAGGCGCTCCTCTTCGTCTTCGCTCTGTTCCCGTTCCAGAGTAAGCATATAATCGTGTTCGTTGAGCCACCGGAGCAGGTCTTCGTCCTTGTTCTGGAGCAGTTCCGGGTCTATCTGCCGGGAATAGGTGACCAAGGTGAGGAAGAGCTCGCGCGGGTTGCCGCCCAGTTCCGCATCGTTGATGCGGTTTTCCAGCTTTTCAATGCGCTCCATGAGCTCCACCATGACCTTGCCGCTGTAAACCTTGCCGTTGGCGGCCAGCACAGCCACGTCTTCACTCACGCGGGAAAGCAGAAACTCGTTCAGTTCCGGGTCATCCTTGATAAAGCGTTCCATGCGGGAATTGTGCACGCGGTAAAGAGGCGGTTGGGCAATGTAGACAAAGCCGCGCTCCACCATTTCCTGATACTGCCGGAAAAAGAAGGTCAGCAACAGAGTGCGGATATGCGCGCCGTCCACATCGGCATCAGTCATGATGATGATTTTGTGGTAGCGCAGCTTGTCCAGATCCGTGTCTTCTTCGCCAATGCCCGCGCCCATAGCCGTGATGAGGGCCTTTACTTCCTTGTTGGCCAGCATGCGGTCAAAACGGGTGCGCTCGGTATTCAGAATTTTGCCGCGCAAAGGCAAAATAGCCTGATTTTTGGGGTTACGGCCCTGCTTGGCCGAACCGCCTGCGGAGTCGCCCTCCACGATAAACAATTCAGATTCGCCGGGATCTTTGCTCTGGCAGTCGGCCAGCTTGCCGGGCAGGGCGTTGTCTGAAAGCGCTCCCTTACGCCGCACCAGCTCCTTGGCGCGGCGGGCCGCGTCGCGCGCACGGGCGGCGTCCACGGCCTTGTCGATGATCAGGCGGATATCCTTGGGGTTTTCTTCAAAATACACATTGAGGCGGTCGTAGACCACACCGGCCACCAGGCCGGCCACTTCGCTGTTGCCGAGCTTGGTCTTGGTCTGGCCCTCAAATTGGGGTTGGGGCAGCTTGACGCTGACCACGGCAGTAAGGCCCTCGCGCACGTCATCGCCGGAAAGGGCCGTGTTTTTCATTTTTTTAGAAAGATCCGGCTGGCTCTTGATGTAGGCGTTGATGGCGCGGGTCAGGGCCGTGCGAAAGCCCACCAGGTGGGTGCCGCCTTCCTTGGTGCGGATGTTGTTGGCAAAGGTGAGGATATTTTCTTTGTAGCCCGCATTGTACTGCAGGGCAAAGTCCACGGTGACATTGTCCACCATGCCTTCGCCGAAAATAATGGGGTGAATGCCCTGTTCGCCGGAATTGAGGTCGCCCACAAACTGCCGGATACCGCCTTCGGCGTGAAACATGTGGTTTTCACCGGTACGTTCGTCCACGCATTCGATGGTCAGGCCCTTGTTGAGATAGGCCAGCTCTTCAAAGCGTTTTTTGAGCGTCTCGTAAGAAAACTCCAGGACTTCAAAAATTTCTTCGTCCGGCCTGAAGGTCACGGTAGTGCCGTGACCTTCCACGCCCTCGCTGATGACCGCAAGCTCATCCTGCGGCACCCCACGGGAATAGTGCTGCCGATAGCGCTTGCCGTCACGCCGCACAGTGACGGTGAGCTCTTCAGAAAGAGCGTTAACGCAGGACACGCCCACGCCGTGCAGACCGCCGGAAACCTTGTAGCTCGAATTGTCAAACTTGCCGCCGGCGTGCAGCTTGGTCATGACCACCTGAACGGCAGGCACGCCTTCCTTGGGATGGAGGTCCACGGGAATGCCGCGGCCGTCGTCCCGCACGGTAACGCTGTTGTCCGCATGCAGAATGACGGTAATGTGCGAACAATAGCCCGCCATGGCCTCGTCAATGGAGTTATCCACCACCTCATAAACCAGATGGTGCAGGCCCCGCCCGTCCGTGGAGCCGATATACATGGCCGGGCGCTTGCGCACGGCCGACAGGCCCTCAAGAATGGTGATGGAAGAGGCGTTGTAGCCGCCGTTGCCGGAGGTGTCAGGAGCCATTAAACGTCTTCCTCACTGTAATAGGTCGTTTCAGAAATGCGCATGGGCATGATGATGACCGTATAGTCCGGGTCTTCCGCACCGCGGATGCCGCAGGGGCCTTCCGTGCCGGTAAGCAGCATCTCTACCTTGGCGGAAACAAAATGCCCCAGAATATCCAAAAGATTGCGGGTAGGAAAGGCAATACGCTGAATATCGCCCGTGTAGCTTACTTCCAGGCTTTCATTAGCCGAACCCACGTCCTGGCCCTGGGCGGAAAGCTGCACTTCCGCGGCGCTCAGGTCCATGTAGGTGCAGCGGTCGCTTTCCGTATTAAAAATGAGGATGCGGCCCAGGGCCTCCATGAGCTCTTTGCGATCCAGGCTCATGGGCCGCATGCTTTCGTCCGTAAGGCGGCCAAGAAAAACATTGTAGTCCGGATACTGGTGACCGGCCCGGGGCAGACTCAGCGTTTCATCGCCGTTGACCGTGCGCAGATAAAGGCGTTTGTCCGTGAGGTTCAGCTCAATTTCGTCCACGCCCAGCCATTTTTTGATGTCCTGTAAATACTTTTTCTGAATGAGCATGCCTTCCTGCGGCAGGCGGGCGGCCAAGTCATCGTGGGTAAAGGAAACCAGGGCAAACTGGTGGCCGTTGAGCCCGCAGACGTCAATACGGCCATTTTCCTGCGGCTTCATGCAGAGGCAGGCAATGGCGTCGCGGCTGTCGTCATCGTCAATGCAAAAAGAAACCTTGTCCAACACGTCCTGCAGAAAATCCCCGGACCAGGCCACGGCGTTTTCTTCCGGAAAGGCAGAAACATTCTGAAACCATTCCGCCCCGCTCACGGGCAGCTTGTAGCTGCGCCGACCCTGCTCCAGGTGCAGGTTGCCCGAAGCCGCATCCAGAGAAAGGCGCAGCAGACCGCCAGGCAGCTGGCGCACCAAGTCCACAAAGGCGCGCCCCTGCACGCCCACCAGGCCGGGTTCCTCCACTTCCGCAGGATACCGGCCCGTAAATTCCAAGGTGGCGTCCGTAGCCATCACTTCCAGACGGCCGTCCTCGGCCTTGAGCCAGATGGAGCGCAGATACTGCGTGCCGGCTTTGGCAGGAAGAATAGCTGCGGCCTTCAGCAGACCTTCGATGATCTGCTCTTTGTTTACAGTAAGTTTCATAAAATTTCCTTACTTGTTATTAGGGCTGTCAGTTTGTGCGTAAGCCATATAACAACTGACAATTATTTATTTTTTTTGGAACACTCCACCGCTCTGGCCAGGAACGGAAGGCACAATTTGCGCGGCTGTACTTGTTTTTTTCCTTTCAGGGCAGCTTTGCTTCCACCTTTGTCACCAATTGCCTGACGCTTTTGTCACTAACTAAAAGTTTGTTAATTTTTTTAATGGCATGGATGACAGTACTGTGGTCTTTTCCGCCAAAAGCCCGGCCAAGTTCCGGGTAGGAGAGGCCCAGTTTGCGGCGGCAAACGTACATGGCCACCTGCCGGGCCAGAACCAGGTCCGGCCTGCGTTTTCCGGTCAGGGTCTCTTTTGGGTCAAGATTCAGGGCAAAGGCCACTTCATTAATAATTTCCCGGCAGTCCGGAGTTTTGTCCACCAGGCCCGTGCGCACGATATTTTCCAGGTCCGTGCGGGTCAGGGTGCATCCCTTGACGGTGGCAAAGGCCTCCACCTTGAGCAACAGCCCCTGCAGCAAACGGAACTGAGTGCAGCGCTGGGCCAGAAAAAGCAGCTGGTCGCGGGTGAGGCGCAGGCCGCGCTCCTTGCAGCTGATCTGCAGATAGCGCAGGCGCACGTCCAGGTCCGGTTCCATAAGCTCCACCACCAGCCCGCTTTCCAGGCGGGAGCGCAGACGCTCGTCCAGGGCTTTGAGGGTTTGCGGCCTGCCGGAACAGGCAAAAACCATTTGCGGAGCGGCGCCGACGTCTGAAGTCGTAACGGCCCGGGGGCAGGCGTCCATACAGACGATAAGTTTGTTTTGCCAGGCCGTTTCATTGGTAATATCCTGAATATCGTCCAGCAAAAGAACCTGGTAGCGCTCCCAGAGCAGTTCCGGCTTGCGGGCCCAGGCCGGATTTTCGGTACAAAAGCGGGCTGCATCGGCGTGCATTACTCTGGTTTTGCCCCAGATTCTGCTGAGCATGGCGGCCATGGCGCGTAAAAGCTGACTTTTGCCCGTACCGCTGCGCCCGCAAAGTAAAAAGGGGTTATAGCTGCGCCCCGCGCGGCCTGCGGCTATCTGGCGTGCCGCGGTAAGGGGAAAAGCGTTTTTGTTGTTGCAGAGAAAAGCCGTAAAAACGTCTTCTTCCTCTTGGGCCATGCCGTTGGTTATGGAAGCGGCGGTTTCGTTCAGCGGCCTGTATTCTTGAAATTCATGCCGGGCGGCCGGCGCGTGCGGGGCAGCGTGCTCGTAGACAATGGCAGGGTTGTTGCCCGCGGTAAAACAGCGTTTGCAGACCTCTTCAAACAGTGCCTGTTTGTGCTGGCCGAACCAAAGTGCGAAATATTTGTGGGGAAAGCCCACCCGCAGAATATCTTCCTCCTGGCGCAGGGTAAGGCACTCCAGCCAGGTTTCCCCGGCCAGAGCCGGATGGCGCGCCAGTATATCCCGCAATGATTGTTTTAACATACGATGGTCGGGCCCTGCCCGCGGCCCTGCGCAAAAGTCGTGTTTTTCCTTTGTCCGCACGGCGTCGGTCTGGAAGAACAAAGATAGCACATAGCATAGAAGAAGTCATGAAACAAGTGTGTGCTCTTGTGGCCCCTTGCAGCCTGCGGGAAGCGCTGGGCCGCACAGTGCCGGGCTATGGCGTTTGGATCGGCATAAGGACATCTGGACAAGGGTTTTTGATGCGGGTATGCTGCAACGATGTGGTTCCCCAAGAAAAAGGTCTGGCTGGTACTGGCGGCGGCTGTGGTTTTGCTGGCCGTTGTGCTGGTGCGATACGCCGGCCAGCGGCCGCAGATTCACAAGACTGCCGTATCAGAGGCAGTGCAGGATGCGCCCACTTCATCGGTCCCTGCACAGAATGAGGAAGGGCCGTCGGAACAGCCTGCAGAAGCGCCGGAGGGGGCAGCCAGACCTTCGGCGGATGCTGCCGTGTCTGCTGCCGATTCTGAGGAAAATGCCGCTGCAGCCGCGGATGCTGCGGCCGACGCTGCGGACGCGGGGGCTGCGCCGGGGGAAGCTGTGGTGCGCGGCACCCTGGAAAAAGGGGATACGGTGGGTAAGCTGCTGGCCGAGGCGGGCAGCGACGGCGCACAGGAATATGTGAGCGCCGCCCGGCGGGTGTTTTCCATGCGGGCCTTCCGTGAAGGGCAACCCTATGTCATTGTCACGGATGCGGGTACGGGCCGGGTCAAGCGGTTTGAATATGAGATCGACAGCCGCCGCCGTCTGGTTGTGGAAGGGCAGGAAGCGCCTTCCGCCAGGGTAGAGGCCATTGAATACGTCACCTTGCTGAACACGGTAACGGCCACCATCACCGACAACCTTTTTCAGGCCGTGGCGGATGTGGGCGAAAGCCCGCAAATGGCCCTCAGGCTGGCTGAACTTTTTGGCGCAGAAATCAACTTTATCCGCGATCTGCAGCCAGGAGACAGCTTTTCCGTCCTGGTGGAAAAACGCTACCGCGATGGCGACTACAAGGGCTATGGGCGCATTCTGGCCGCCCACTTCACCAACAAGGGCAGCACCTACGAAGCCTACCTGTTCCACGACGGCGATAATCCCGCCCAGTACTACAACGCCAAGGGCGAAAATCTGCGTAAGACTTTGCTGCAGGCCCCTTTGGCCTTTACCCGAATTACCTCCCGCTTTACAAACAGCCGGAAACACCCCATCTTGGGGTATAGTCGTCCCCACCAGGGTGTGGACTACGCCGCGCCCACGGGCACGCCCGTCAAGGCCGTGGGTCGTGGGGTGGTTACGCATAAGGGCTGGGCCGGGGGCTATGGCAACCAGATTATAGTGCGGCACGGTTCCGGGCTGGAATCGCTGTATTCCCACCTTTCTGGGTTTGCGCGCGGCCTGCGTAAGGGGCAGAGCGTGCGACAGGGGCAGGTTATCGGCTTTGTGGGCAGCACCGGGCTTTCCACCGGGCCGCATCTGGATTTCCGTCTACGCCAGGGGGGCAAATTCATTAATCCGGTCAAGGCCATTAACCCTCGCGGCGCGCCGGTGAGCAAAAAATCCTTGTCCGCCTTTCACAAGGTGATGGAACAGGAACTGGCCTATCTCAATGGCGAACAGTCGTTGGGGCTTTACACGGTGGACAGTCTGGTTCCGGAAGCTCCCGTAGTCATCAGTCAGGATAAGGACGCCGACAAAGAGCCGCAGCGGGATAAGCCGCGCCGCCGGCATCGCTGAAGTTGTCTTTAGAGCATTTAACACTTAAAATGCTCGATTACTGCAGGCAAAAGCCTGCCTTCTCGCATTTCGTGGCAAGGATTTTCAAGAAAATCCTTGCAGAGCAGTTAGCTCATTTCATTCGTTAACTGCTCTAGGAAGTTTCGGCTTTAATTACGCGGAATTTCCATCTTCGGAGGACGTATGACCGTCTTCGTCCCCATGACAGGGCTGACACTGGTGTTGCAGAACACGCCGCCGGACAGCACCGAGGTCATCGGTTTTTATCCTTCCATCATCAATGACAGTACCGCAGCTGCGGATGAGCTGCTTTCTCAGGACAGCGCCACCTCTTTTATGCAGACCCAGTGGCGTCTGGCTGCCGCCAATATTCTGGGTATTGGGGTAGTAGCGGGCGGCTGGGCGTAGGGAGATCTTTATTTTTCAGTCAGGGTAGGCCCGGCGCGGTTCTGTGGGAGAATGGGGTTTTTTGAAGGATGGGGTGTGGGGGGAAGGGAATTTTTGTGCACAAAAGTTCCCTTCCCCCACAATACACGATGTTTACTGCATATCCGTAAACAAGCGGGTAGACATATAGCGTTCGCCGGTATCGCAGGCGAAGGTAACGATGTTTTTACCCTGCATTTCCGGTCTGGCGGCCACGCTGAGGGCGGCGCGGACGTTGGCGCCGGTGGAGATGCCGGCCACGACGCCCTGTTTCATGAGCTCGCGGGAGGTTCGCATGGCTTCCTCGCCGTCGGCGAGGATGATTTCATCCAGCAGGGTGCGGTCGAGGATTTTGGGAATAAAGCCCGCGCCGATGCCCTGGATGAGGTGGGGTGCGGCCTTGCCGCCGGAGAGTACGGGCGAGGCCGCAGGTTCCACGGCGATAACCCGGAAGTTTTTGATATGTTCTTTGAGAAAACGCCCGGTGCCGGTAATGGAGGATCCGGAGCCCACGCCGGCCACCAGAGCGTCCATGTGGCCCACGCTGTCTTTGAAGATTTCCGGCCCGGTGGTTTTGTAGTGGGCCTGGACGGCTTCAGGGTTGGTGAACTGGCCGAGGATGCAGCCGTCTTCAGCGGCGGCGATGCGTTGGGCTTCGGTCACGGCGCCGCTCATGCCTTGGGCGGCGGGGGTGAGGACGACGGAGGCTCCTAGGGCCTTGAGCAGGTTGCGGCGTTCTATGCTCATGGATTCCGGCATGGTCAGGATGCAGCGCAGGCCGCGCACGGCGGCCACCAGGGCGATGCCGATGCCCATATTGCCGCTGGTGGGTTCTACCAGCAGGCCGCCCGGTTCCACTTTGCCTTCCTGCAGGGCGTCTTCAATAAGATGGAAGGCTACTCTGTCTTTGATGGACCCGCCAGGGTTGCGGTTTTCCAGTTTGAGCCAGACAGTGCCCGGCAGATCGCTGGAGCGCTCCACGCGCAGCATGGGTGTATTGCCGATGGTTTGAAGAATTGTGGTCAGCATGGTGAAGCCTCGCATTGCGTCAAAGGCGGCGCGCACGCCGCCGAAAAATTCGGGATTGCTTTACATTGGACGTTTTTTACCCGAAACTTGAAGGGTAGAATAGAGGAAAGCGTCCGCCTTGGCAATTTTCCCCTACCGGGGTTTGGCAGACGCGCGGTCTCTGCCGTGAGCGTACGGGCGTCAGGGGCGGGGCCGTTTCACCTTGTGCCGCGCCGACTGCGCGGCGGAACACCGGAGCGTATATGATGAAGATTTTTTCTGCCGCCGCCTTGATTTTTACCCTTATGCTGGGTTCGGCCGTAGCGGCCCAGGCCAGGGCAGACACGGTGGCGCTGTACACGGAAGCCGTCATGACGGGTGATATTCCGGCACTGGAAACCCTGCTGGCCCCCAACTACTGGCATATCAACGCCAATGGGCATATTCAGGACAAAGAGCACTTTATCGCCACCATTAAAAACAAGGAAATGGTCATCGACCGCCTTTCCTTCACCAATGCCCGCACGACCATTATCGGCGACGCCACGCTGATCACCGGCAACGGCACCCTCAGGGGCCGCGCCGAACCCCCACTACCGCAGGGCTTGATGCGCTTTACGCTGGTGCTGGTCAAAGACAAGGGGCGGGATGAAGTGGTGTTGTTCCAGGCCACGCCGGTCATTCCTTCGGTGGACTGCGCCGACGGCAACTGCAAAATCCAGTAGCGGCATTGCAACGTTGCAATGCCCTGGCGGTTGCGCAAGCACAGCTTCAGCCGTTGCGACGCAGGAGCTTGGCCCGTTACGACGAAGGAAGTTACGGGCCAAGACAGCAGCGCTATGTAGTTGCGCGGTGAAGCGCTGGAACGAGCGTGCCGTAACCTTGGAGAATGCATATTCTCAAAGGTAATCTGCTCTCGTTTTCCTTGCTGCGGCGGTACAATGAAAAAGGCGCGGGGCCGTAAGTCGGTGCCGCGCCCTTGATTTTCGCATAACCGCAATGCGGTTCGGCGGATCAGTTCTGAGCGGCTTCGGCCAGCACGGCCAGTTCCGCGCCAATCCTGTCCAGGGCCTTGGCCAGCACGTCGTCGGCCACGGCGTAGGAAAAGCGGATGCAGTTATCGTCGCCGAAGGCCGCTCCCGGCACCACAGCCACATGGGCCTTGTCCAGCAGCCGGGTGCAGATGTCTGTGGAATTGGCGGCCAGGCGGCCGAAGCATTTGCGCACGTCCACAAAGAGGTAGAAGGCTCCGTCCGGCCTGGGACAGACGGCAAAGGGCCAGTCCTCGATAATATGCATGGCCAGGTCGCGGCGGCGCTGGAAAGCCCGGCACATTTCGCGCACACCGTCCATGGGGCCGGTAAGGGCCGCCAGGGCCGCCTTTTGCGCGATGGAGCAGATATTGGACGTGCTGTGCCCCTGCATGGAGGAGATTTTTTTGATCAAATCCGGGTGCGCGGCCAGAAAGCCCACGCGCCAGCCGGTCATGGCATAGCTTTTGGAAAGGCCGTTGAGCACGGCCACCTGCCGGGGGTATTCGGCAAACCAGCCAATGGCGCTGGTCATGGTGGCCGGCGAAAACACGAGCTGGTCGTAGATTTCGTCCGAGAGTACAAAGATGCCCTGGCTCAGGGCCCAGTCCATGATGGCCGTGAACTCCGCCTCAGTGTAGACGGCCCCGGTGGGGTTGCTGGGCGAATTGAGGATGAGCAGGCGGGTCTTGGCCGTGCGGTGGGCCTCCAGCATGGCCGGGGTGACCTTGAAGTTCTGCTCCGGCCCGGCGGACACGGGCACGGGTACGCCTTCGGCCAGCATGACCATGTCCGGGTAGCTCAGCCAGTAGGGGGCGGGCAAAAGCACCTCGTCGCCGGGATTGATGGTGGTCTGGATGAAATTATACAGGCAGTGTTTGCCGCCCGCGCCGATGATGATGGATTCTCGCGGTACGGGCACGCCGTAGGCGCGTCCGAAGTAGTCGCCTGCGGCCTTGCGCAGCTCCGGGATGCCGGGCACGGCGGTATAGTGGCAGAAGTTGGCGTCTATGGCGGCCTTGGCCGCAGCGCAGACGTGCGGAGGAGTGGGAAAGTCCGGTTCGCCCACGGCCAGGCTGGTGACGGATACGCCCTGCGCTTTGAGCTCCAGCGCGCGGCTGTTGACGCTGAGGGTCAGGGAAGGTTTGATATTGCTCAGACGGTGCGATATCTGCATGGGGGCTCCTTGCGGCACAAAGGGGGCGATTGCGGCCCGCGCCTGCGGACCGTGAAGAGTTTTATCAATTTCAGCCCAGGGTGTAAATGCGCCAGAACCAGAACAGAACCGGCAATGCGCCGCCAGCAGACGCGGACAGACCGCCTTTGCTGCCTTTGCCGTCCGGCTGCGTGGTGGGGGCCTTTGTGCAGCGGCGTAACCGCTTTAGCGTGGAAATACGTACGGCGCAAGGGCCGCTCTGGATCCACAGCAACAATTCCGGCAGCATGCTGGGCCTGACCCGGCCTGGCGCGCCTGTGCTGGCCTCGCCGGCGGCCAATCCCGCCCGCAAGCTCAAATATACCCAGGAAGGCGTCTGGCTGGCCCGTACGGCCTGTCCGCCGCCGCCTGATCTGCCGCCGGGTGCGGAAGACGGCTTTTGGGTGGGCGTCAATACCTCCGTGCCCAACAAAATGCTTGAAGCGGCCTTCAAGGCCGGTCGGCTGCCTTTTGCCATCGGCTATACGCAGCTGACCCGCGAGGCCCGGCGCGGCCAGAGCCGCCTGGACGGTCTGTTCAGCGGGCCGGGCCTGCCGCCTCTTTGGGTAGAGTGCAAAAACGTCACCCTGGTGGAAGACGATGCGGCCTGTTTTCCGGATGCGGCCAGCGAACGCGGGCGCAAGCATTTGCGGGAGCTCATGGATATTGTGGCCCACGGTCAAAGGGCCGCCATGTTTTATCTGGTGCAGCGGCCCGACGGCCGTTGCTTTGCCCCGGCGGACTGCATTGACCCGGAGTACGCCGCCCTGTATGCGGCCGCTAGGCGGAGCGGGGTGGAAATATATCCCTTCCGCGCTTTGGTTGGTCAGAATGGGGTGGATCTGGGGGAGGCGCTTCCCCTGGCCTGAGCGCGGGGGGCTTTTGTGCTCAGGCGGCGTCAAAACGGGGACAACGCTCTTTGGTCCAGACCCGTTGCGGGCAGTCCATTCCTTGTCTGAACGTAAAATTTCTCCCGCACTTGCGCGCGGCCTTCCTGTATCCTGCCTGCCCAAAGCCGTCTTGGCAGCCCAATCTCTCCCGCGCTTCACAGTGTTCTGAAAGGGATTGCGAGCCCCCCCATGACCGCGCAGCGGTCGGGGCTTATGCGCCCGGAGGCCGCAAGAAGGCCGTTGCCAGCGGACCGGGCGCGGCTTATGCTGGGCGGACGGCGGCGCGTGCGCCCCGCAGGCTTCATGCAGGAAGACGTTATGCTGACCCTGGTTCTTTCCATCACTCTGGCCATTGCCGTGTGTTTTTTGTGTTCCCTGGCGGAAACCGTGCTCTATACGCTGCCGTGGTCTGCCATTGAGCGGCTGCGGCGGTCCGGCCGGCCAGCGGGCGCGGTGCTCTACAAGCTGCGGCTGGAGGTCAACCGGCCCATTGCCGCTATTCTTACCCTTAACACCATTGCCAATACGGCCGGGGCCACGGTGGCTGGCGCGGCTTTTCTGGCGCAATTCGGGCCGGACTTCACGGCTTTGTTTGCCGTGGGCTTTACGGGCTTGCTGCTGATTCTGGGCGAGATTCTGCCCAAGAGCCTGGGGGTGGCCCATACCGAGGCCCTGGCCGTGGTCATGGCCCGACCTCTGGCTGTGCTTACCCGGCTGCTGGCGCCCTTGTTGTGGGTCACGACCTGTATCAGCCGCCTGGTGGTGCGGCCGCGCGCTTCCGGGCCGATGGTTTCGGAGGACGACATCCGCGCCGTCGCCAGCCTGTCGCGCCAGGCCGGGCGCATCAAGCCCTATGAGGAAGCCTTTATCCGCAACGTGCTGGCCCTGGACCAGAAGCGCGTCTATGACGTCATGACCCCGCGTACCGTGGTTTTTTCGCTGCCGGAAAACGCAACGGTGGAAGCGGCCTATAATGACCCGCGCATCTGGCATTTCAGCCGCGTGCCGGTGTACGGGGACGATAACGAGGATATTGTGGGCTTTGTGGAGCGCCGCGCCCTGGCCCGCAACCTGCGTGATGGTCAGGGCGGGCTGCCGCTTGCGGCTGTTCTGCGGCCCATTAATTTTATTCTGGAAAATCAGACGCTGGACGTGCTTTTGCGTGAGATGCTGGAGGCGCACGAGCATCTGTTTGCCGTGCTGGACGAATACGGCGGCCTTGCGGGCGTGGTTTCGCTGGAGGATGTGGTGGAAGAGATTCTGGGCAGCGAAATTGTGGACGAAAGCGACAATGTGGAAGACCTGCGCGCCCTGGCCCGTCGCCGCAGGGAGGCCGCCACACGCGGCAAAATCTAGAGCAGAAAAAAGTTTTTTGAGGGATGGGGGGCGTGGGGGGAAGGGGACTTTTGTTCACAAAAGTCCCCTTCCCCCCACAGCTATTCCACCTTAATAACAGGCGATATTGCTGTCTGTGCGCGGTTCCGCAGCGCCCACCAGCACGTTGTTGTCCAGGCGCAGGATAAGCTGGCCCCGTCCGAAGGACGTGCTCTGCAGGGCCACTTCCACCTCATGGCCTTTGCCCGCCAGCTGGCGGGCCGTTTCCACAGGAAAGGACGGCTCCACCAGAAAGCGGCGGTCGCCCACCCACTGCCAGCGCGGCGCGTCCAGGGCCTGCTGCGGATTGAGCTTAAAATCCACAAGATTGCACATGACCTGCACGTGCCCCTGCGGCTGCATGTAGGCCCCCATGACGCCCATGGGCCCTATGGGGCGGCCGCCCTTGGTGATAAAGGCCGGGATGATGGTGTGGTAGGTTTTTTTGCCCGGCTGCAGGCAATTGGCGTGCTGGGGGTCCAGGGAAAAATCCGCGCCCCGGTTCTGCAGGGCAATGCCCGTGTCGCGCACCACAATGCCGGAGCCGAAGCCCATATAGTTGCTCTGGATGTAGGAAACCATGTTGCCCTGTGCGTCGGCTGCGCACAGATAGACCGTGCCGCCTTTGGGCAGCTGCACAGGCGCGGGCAGGGCGGCCTGGCTGGTGATCTGGCGGGCGCGGGCCGCGCCGAAGGCCGGCTCGAGAAAGTTGTGGTAGTCCACGGTCATGTGGCGGTTGTCGGTGACGTAGTGGCGGGCGTCGGCAAAGGCCAGCTTCATGGCTTCCCATTGCAGATGGCGGGCCTCCACGGCGTCGAGGCTTTCCAGGGGAAATTCCTTGAGGATGTTCAGGGCCATGAGCGCTGTGATGCCCTGGCCGTTAGGCGGTATTTCCCACAGTTCGCAGCCGCGGTAGCTCACGCTGATGGGGTCTACCCATTGGGGCTGGAAGGCCGCCAGGTCCGCGGCCGAGAGGTAGCCGTCAAAGGCGGCGCTTTCTGCTGCTATACGGGCCGCCAGGTCGCCGCGGTAAAAATCTTCGGCGCGGCTTTGGGCTATGGCCTGCAAGCTGCGGGCGTGGTGGGGCAGGCGCACAATTTCGCCCGCCAGCGGGGCCCGTCCCTGGGGCGCAAAAGTGCTGTACCAGGCGGCAAATTCCGGCCCGGTGCAGTGTTCCCGCAGGGTCTGGAAGGCTTCGCCCCACAGAAAGGCCAGCATGGGCGGCACGGGGTAGCCCTCACTGGCGTAGGCGATGGCCGGTTCCAGCAGCGTGGCGAAGGGCAGTTTGCCGAACCGGGCGGAGAGTGCGGCCCAGGCCCCCACCGCGCCCGGCACGGTCACGGGCGTCCAGCCGTAGCGCGGCATGGCGGGGCCGCCGTGGCGGGCCAGAACCTTTTCGATGGAAATGGCCTGGGGCGCGGGGCCGCTGGCATTGAGCCCGTGCAGGGCGTTGTTCTGCCAGACCAGGGCAAAGGCGTCGCTACCCAAGCCGTTGGAGGTGGGCTCCAGCACGGTGAGGGCTGCGGCCGTGGCCACAATGGCGTCCACGGCATTGCCGCCCTGGCGCAGCATGGCCAGACCCGCCGCGGAGGCCAGGGCGGAAGAAGCGGCCACCATGCCGTTGCGGGCGTAGATGGGTATTCTGCGGGAAGGGTGGGGCGCGTAAAGGGGGTCAAAATCAAAGGGATGGCGCATGGCGGGACTTCCTGGTCTTGCGGGCGGCCCCTGCGGCACAAGGGCCGCCCGTGTTCGCGCAAAGCCGTTGGCGGGTTATTTTACCTCCACGCACTGCCAGGGCAGGCCGTAGCGGTTGAGGTCTTCCATAAARGGGTCCGGGTCCATCTGTTCCATGTTCCAGACGCCGGGCTTGCGCCACTGGCCTGAGGCCACCATTTTGGTGCCGATCATGGCGGGTACGCCCGTGGTGTAGGAAATGGCCTGGGAACCCACCTCGGCGTAGCAGACTTCGTGGTCGCAGATATTGTAGATATAGACCGTTTTTTCTTTGCCGTTTTTTACGCCGCGCAGCACGTCGCCGATGCAGGTCTTGCCCTTGGTGAGCGGGCCCAGGGAAGCCGGGTCGGGCAGCAGCTTGGCCAGAAACTGTATGGGCACGATGTCCTGCCCCTGGAATTTGACGGGATCAATGCGGGTCATGCCCACGTTGCCCAGCACCTTGAGGTGGTTGAGATAGTTTTCCGAAAAGGTCATCCAGAAGCGGGCGCGGCGGACGCCCTTGAGGTTGCGCACCAGGGATTCCAGTTCCTCGTGGTACATGAGGTAGCATTTTTTGGGGCCGATGCCGTCGGGGAAGTCGTAGGTCATGGACCAGGACAGGGGGTCGGTTTCCACCCATTCGCCGCGTTCCCAGTAGCGGCCCCTGGCCGTGACTTCGCGGATATTGATTTCCGGATTGAAATTGGTGGCAAAGGGCTGGCCGTGGTCGCCGGCGTTGCAGTCGATAATGTCCAGTACGTGCACTTCGTCCAGCTGGTGCTTGAGGGCCCAGGCGGCGTAGACGTTGGTGACGCCGGGGTCGAAACCGGAGCCCAGCAGGGCCGTGAGCCCCGCGTCGCGGAAGCGTTCGTTGTAGGCCCACTGCCATTTGTATTCAAATTTGGCCGTGTCCAAGGGCTCGTAGTTGGCCGTATCCACATAGTGCACGCCGCATTCCAGGCAGGCGTCCATGATGTGCAGGTCCTGGTAGGGCAGGGCCACGTTGCAGACCAGGTCGGGCTTTACGTCGCGCAGCAAGGCGCAGAGTTCGGGTACATTGTCCGCGTCCACCTGCGCGGTGCTGAGGTCCACGTCCAGGCGTTTTTTGACGCTTTGGGCAATGGCGTCGCACTTGGCGCGGGTGCGGCTGGCCAGGGTGATGCTGCTGAAGGCCTGCTCGTATTTGGCTGCCTGGGCGCACTTGTGGGCCACCACGCTGCCCACGCCGCCCGCGCCGATGATCAGAAGATTGGCCATGATGTCTAACCTCATCTGTTGCAAAGGTTGCCTGGGACAGGAAAGCGCCTGCCCCGCAGGCTACACCGCCGCAGCCCGTGAAGGCAATGGGCGGAGGTCTGTGAAACGTCCTGTGCGCCTGCGGAAGAGGGTCGCCGGGCATTCATGTTGCTATGGCGCTGACCGCAAGGCCCTGCGCGCCGGGGAGGGGGAGAGCGGGGCCTGTGTCCCCCAGCCGCCTCCGGCGGCTTTTCTTTCTCTGGCTGCAGCTACGCGGGCTGCGGCCGGCGTTTGGTCCTGTCCAGGCGTTCCTGCATGAGAAAGCGCCCGGTGACGGAGTTCGGGTCGGCCACAATGGCCTCAGGTGTGCCCGCAGCCACGATGCGCCCGCCGTTTTCGCCGCCGCCGGGGCCCATGTCCAGCACATGGTCCGCGGCCAGGATCATATCTGTATTATGCTCAATGACCACCACGCTGGCGCCCCGGTCCACCAGAGCGTGGAGCACCTTGATGAGCTTGCCCACCTCGTGCATGTGCAGGCCGGTGGTAGGTTCGTCCATAATGTACATGGTGCCGGGCAGGGAGCGTTTGCCCAGTTCGCGCGAGATTTTGATGCGCTGGGCTTCGCCGCCGGAAAGGGTGGTGGCGGGCTGGCCCAGGCGCAGGTACTCCAGGCCCACTTCTTCCAGCACGGCCAGGCGGCGCTCCAGGGCGGGATAGCTGCTGAAAAGCTCCCGCGCCTGGCGCACGGTAAGCTCCAGCACGTCGGCGATATTCAGGCCTTTGTAGCGCACTTCCAGGGTTTCGTGATTATAGCGGCGGCCTTTGCAGACGTCGCAGGTGACGTAGATATCGGGCAGAAAGTGCATTTCTACCCGGATCTGGCCGTCGCCGCCGCAGGCTTCGCAGCGGCCGCCGCGCACGTTGAAGCTGAAGCGCCCCGGTTTGTAGCCGCGTTTGCGGGCGTCGGGCGTCAGGGCGAAGATGTTGCGGATTTCGTCAAAGATTTTGGTGTAGGTGGCCGGGTTGGAGCGCGGGGTACGGCCGATGGGGGTCTGGTCAATGGCCACAATGCGCTCCACAGGGGCGGCGTCCTTGGTATAACTCAGGCCCGCTATGCTGCCGGGCTGATCCACGCGTTGGCCCAGACTCAGGGCCAGATGTTTGTAGAGGGTATCCACCACCAGCGAGCTTTTGCCCGAACCGGAAACCCCCGTAACGCAGGTGAGCACGCCCAGGGGGATGCGGCAGTCGATGTTCTGCAGGTTGTTGGTGGTAATGCCGTGGAGCAGCAGCGCGCCCTTGCCCTCGCGGCGCTGGTCGGGCAGGGGGATGCTGGCGTCGCCGCGCAGGTAGCGGGCCGTGAGCGTGTCCGCCCGCAGGAGCTGGTCCACAGAGCCCTGGAACATGATTTCGCCGCCCTGCGCGCCGGAGCCGGGGCCCAACTCAATAACTGTGTCCGCCGCGCAGATGGTGGCCTCGTCGTGCTCCACCACCAGCACGGTGTTGCCGCGGGCCTGCAGAGAACGCAGGGTGCCCAGCAGGCGTTCGTTGTCGCGGGGGTGCAGGCCAATGGAGGGTTCGTCCAGCACATAGGTGACGCCCACCAGGCCGGAGCCCAGCTGTGAGGCCAGACGGATGCGCTGGGCCTCGCCGCCGGAAAGGGTGGCCATGGAGCGGCCCAGAGAGAGGTACTCCAGCCCCACATTGCGCATGAAGGACAGACGGTGGGTGAGTTCTTTCAAAAGTGGTTCGGCGATGAGGGCGTGGCGGCCCGTAAAGCGACGCCGGGCCAGCCAGTCCAGGGCGCGTTCCACGGAAAGAGCGCAGAATTGGGCGATGTTCAGGTCGTCTACGCGTACGGCCAGAGCGCCGGGGTTGAGGCGCGCGCCGCGGCAGTCCGGACAGGCCATGGTCTGGCGAAAGCGCGCCAGCGCCTCGCGCCAGGCTTCGCCGTACTGCATGCCGCTTTCCAGCAGGGGGATGACGCCGGGCCAGCGGTGTTCGTCGGCCTGCACCCGGCCCTGTGTTTTGAGAACTTCAGAAAAATGCTCGCTCTGGTAGTCGCCCGCCGCGCCCAGGGCCACGCTGCCGCCCATCCAGTTGCGGCGCAGGCCCAGCGAGGTCCGCGCCGGGCGGCCATGCTCGTCCTCGCCGTAAAACAGGGCGGCCAGGGCGTCTTCGGAAAATTTTTCCAGCGGCGTGTCAAGACTGAACCGGAAGCGTTTGCCCAGGGCCTTGAGGGCCGCCGCATAGCGGGCAAAGGACTTGCCCGTCCAAGGCAAGAGGGCCCCGGCATTGAGAGCCAGGCCCATGTTGGGAGCAATGAGGCGCGGCTCAAAGTAGTCCACCCCGCCCAGGCCCACGCAGCGGGGGCAGGCCCCCTGCGGCCCGTTGAAGGAAAACAGCTGCGGACTCAAGGCCGGCAGGGAAATATGGCAGTGCGGGCAGACCGAGGTAGTGGACTGCACCGCGTCCTGCTCCGCTTCCGGCAGGCCGGGGCGGTGCACCACCAGGCGCCCGTCGCCGAAGCGCAGGGCCAGTTCCACAGAATCGGCCAGCCGCCCGCGGAGGCCCTCTTTGTTGACCAGGCGGTCCACCACCAGGTCAATGCTGTGCTTTTTATTCTTGTCCAGCTCCGGCAGGGCGTCCAGAGTATGAAACGCGCCGTCCACCCGCACACGGGCAAAGCCTTCGGCCTTGAGTTTTTTAAACTTGTCCTGATGCGTGCCCTTCTGCAGTTCTACCAGCGGCGCCAGCACCATAAACTTTTCGCCCTGGGGCAGGGCCAGAATGTCCGCAATGATTTCGTCCGCGGCGCGGGCCTCAATGGGCCGTCCGCACTGGGGGCAGTACATGCGCCCCAGCCGGGCGTAGAACACGCGCAGAAAGTCGTAGATTTCCGTCACCGTGCCCACTGTGGAGCGCGGATTGCGCGAAACGCTCTGCTGCTCCAGCGAAATGGCCGGAGAAAGGCCCTCAATTTTTTCCACATCGGGCTTGTCCATCTGGGGCAGAAACTGGCGGGCGTAGGTGGAGAGGGATTCCACATAGCGCCTCTGGCCTTCGGCATAGACAATGTCAAAGGCCAGGGTGGACTTGCCGGAACCCGAAGGCCCGCAGACCACCACCAGCTCGTCTCTGGGGATATCCAGGCTGATGTTGCGCAGATTGTGCTGCCGGGCCTTGACGATGTGGATGCAGGGCTTTTTTGCTTCGCTCATAAGGAAAGGCGTTGCCGCCAGGATTGCACGGTATTGGCCAGCAGCATGGCAATGGTCATGGGCCCCACGCCGCCGGGCACCGGGGTGATGGCCCGGACCTTTTTGCTCACCGCGGTAAAGTCCGCGTCGCCGCAAAGGCCCTCCGGGGTGCGGTTGATGCCCACGTCAATAACTACAGCGCCCTCGCGCACCATGTCGGCGGTGATGCTGCGCGGCCGACCCAGGGCCAGAAACAGAAAGTCCGCCTGCCGGCACTGCGCCGCCAGGTCGGGCGTGCGGGAGTGGCACACGGTGACTGTGGCGTCGCCGTAGGGGCCGGGGCGGGACAAGAGCATGGCCAGGGGCTTGCCCACGATGTTGGAGCGCCCCACCACCACGGCCCGCTGACCCGCCGTGGGCAGCTCGTAGCGCCGCAAAAGCTCCATGACCCCGGCGGGCGTGCAGGAAACAAATCCCGGCAGGTCCAGGGAAAGCCGCCCCACATTCATGGGGTGGAAGCCGTCCACGTCCTTATCCGGATCAATGGCCAGCAGGCAGGCCTGGGCGTCCAGGCCGCCGGGCAAGGGCAGCTGCAGCAAGATGCCGTCCACGTTGGCGTCTGCATTGCAGGCGCGGATCAGGGCCAGCAGGTCCGCCTGGCTGGTCTGGGCGGGCAGATGGTGCGGAAAGGAAACTATGCCCGCCTCGGCGCAGGCTCGCTCCTTATTGCGTACATAGACCTGCGAGGCCGGGTCTTCGCCTACCAAAATCACCGCCAGGCCTGGCGCGCGCGCGCCGTCAGACCGCGCCGCGGCCACGGCCTCGGCCAGTTCGGCCCGCAGGGCCGCCGCCGTTGCTTTGCCGTCAATCAGAATCATGTCGTCTCCAGAACACAAGGAACGTGCGCGGCGAAAATTTTGCGGGGAAAGAAGCCCTTTTTGCAAAAGGGCCGCCTCCCCCGCAACTGTCTTCCCTGCACAAGATGCTGGTACCCTGCCGACAGGGGCAAACCGGACGAGGCTACTCGTCCCCCCCTTCCTGCAGGTAGTATTCCGCCATGATGGGGCCGAAGAATTCGGCGTCCTCGTCCAGCTCTTCTTCAATGCGCAGCAGCTGGTTGTACTTGGCCATACGCTCCGAACGGCAGAGGGAGCCGGTTTTAATCTGCCCGGCATTGAGGCCCACGGCCAGGTCGGCAATGAAGCTGTCTTCGGTTTCGCCGGAGCGGTGGGAGATGACCGTACTGTAGGAGGCCTCCTTGGCCATTTCCACCGTGTCCAGGGTTTCGGTGACTGTGCCGATCTGGTTCAGTTTGATGAGGATGGCGTTGGCCACGCCCGCGTCAATGCCCTCGGCCAGAATGGCCGGATTGGTGACGAAAACGTCGTCGCCCACCAGCTGGATGCGGTCGCCCAGAGCGCCCGTGAGCATGCCCCAGCCGTCCCAGTCGCCTTCAGCCATGCCGTCTTCAATGGAGATAAGGGGGTATTTGTCGGCAAACTCGGCCAACCACTGGCTCATTTCGGCGTTGTTGAAGGTTTTGCCTTCACCGGCCAGCACGTAAGCGCCGTCCTTGTAAAATTCTGAAGCCGCGGCGTCTATGGCCAGGGCCACTTCACGGCCGGGGTTGTAGCCCGCTTCTTCAATGGCTTTGATAATGTAGGTGAAGGCCTCGTCGTGGTTTTTGAGGTTGGGGGCAAAGCCGCCCTCGTCGCCCACGCTGGTGACGTGGCCGTCCTTTTTGAGGATGGCCTGCAGGGTGTGGAAGATTTCCGCGCCCATGCGCAGGGAGTCGCGGAAGGTCATGGCCCCCACGGGCATGATCATAAATTCCTGAATGTCCAGGTTGTTGGGAGCGTGCGCGCCGCCGTTGACGATGTTCATCATGGGCACGGGCAGGACCTTGGCGTTGATGCCGCCCAGATATTTGTAGAGGGGCAGGCCCAGGTATTCCGCGGCCACGCGGGCGCAGGCCATGCTGGCCCCCAGCATGGCGTTGGCCCCCAGGCGGGATTTGTTGTCCGTGCCGTCCAGATCAATGAGGGTATTGTCAATCTGCACCTGGCGCAGCACGTCCATGCCCGTGAGGGCGTCGGCAATTTCGCTGTTGACGTGCTCCACGGCCTTGGTCACGCCCTTGCCGCCAAAGCGTTTTTTGTCGCCGTCGCGCATTTCCAGCGCTTCGCGGCTGCCGGTGGACGCGCCGGAAGGCACGGCGGCTCTGGCGCTGTGGCCCGATTCCAGCGTCACTTCCACTTCCACAGTGGGGTTGCCGCGCGAATCAAGAATCTCACGGCCGAAAACCGAGGCGATGCTGCTCATGATGGCTCCTTTTGCCCTGCGGGCGGTGATTGCGAAAAAAGCGCGCGAACGGCGCGGGGTCAGCGGTCCAGCGTGTCCCGCTGTTCGTAGTACAGGCGGCGCAGCCCTTCAAGCAAGAGCATGGGGGCCACCTGATCAAAGACCGGACTCACACGGGCGATGGCGTCGGCAAAGCCGCCCGTGCCCAGCACTTTGACCGGGCCGGACAGCTGGCGCTTGAGCCGCTGGACCAGCCCTTCCACCATGCTGGCAAAGCCGAAGACCAGCCCGTGTCGCATGCTGGTGCTGGTGTTGCGGCCCGGCGAGGGCTCTGTGGCGCGCACGTCCAGATTGATGCGCGGCAGCTTGGCCGCCGCGCCCGAAAGCGCGGCCAGGGCCGTGCGCGGGCCGGGAAAAATCAGGCCGCCCAGGTAGGCATCGCCGCTCACACAGTCCAGGGTGACCGCCGTGCCGAAATCCACCACCAGGATGGACGGAACTTCAGGGAACAGCCGCCGCGCCGCATAAGCGCCCACCAGACGGTCGGCCCCCACCTCGCAGGGGCGTTCGTAGCGGTTTTCCAGCGGCACGGGCAGATCTTTGCCCACCCGGTGCAGGGGGCGGTCCAGGTAGCGGGCCACGGCCTCGCGCAGCAGGGGATCAAAACCCGGCACCACCGAAGAGGCCACGCAGCCGACCAGCTGCCCCGGCGTCACGCCTGCGTGCTGCAGCAGGGGCAAAAGCGTCAGGCCCAGATTGTCCGCCGTCTGCCCCACGTCCGTGTGCAGCGTGTAGGAGGCGACCACCCGACGCGCGTCGGCCAGGCCGATTTTGACCGATGTGTTGCCGATATCAAACAGCAGAAGTTCGCACCCCATATTTTCCCCCCTGCGGCGTCCGCACGCGCTGCCGCAGTATGCCCCATTCACCGCCTGGAGGCAAGGCGCGCCGGGCCTTACTCCACGGTGACGCTCTTGGCCAGATTGCGCGGCTGGTCCACATCCTTGCCCAGGTAGTCGGCCATTTCATAGCTGAAGAGCTGCAGGGCGGGCAGGGCCATAAAGCCGGCCAGAGGCGCGGGCAGGGCCGGGATGCGCCAGACGTCCTCGGCCTCCGGCTCCACGCCGGGGTTGGTCAGGGCAATGACCTTGCCCTGACGGGCCTGCACTTCCACCATATTGGAAACTACCTTGGGCAGCAGCCCGTCGTCCAGGGCCAGGGCAAAGGTGGGGAAGGCCGGGTCGATGAGGGCAATGGGGCCGTGCTTCATTTCGCCGGCGGCATAGCCTTCGGCGTGGATGTAGGAAAGCTCTTTGAGTTTGAGCGCGCCCTCCAGGGCCAGGGGGTAGCAGTGGCCGCGCCCCAGGTAAAAGAAGTTGCGGGCCTGGGCGTACTTGCGGGCCAGTTCGCGCGCGGTGGCGTGCATGGCGGGCAGGGCGTCGTCCAGCATGGCGGGCAGATTTTCCAGCTGGCGCAACAGCGCGCGGCATTGTTCCAGCGGCAGGGTGTTCTGCCGCCGGCCCCAGTACAGAGCCATAAGGGCCAGCATGAGCATCTGGCTGCACATGGCCTTGGTGGAAGCCACGCTGATTTCCGGCCCGGCCTGGGTGTAGAGCACGGCCGAAGCCTCGCGCGCGATGGAAGAGCCCACCACGTTACAGAGCCCCAGCACCGTGGCCCCGCATTCCCGCGCGCGGCGCAGGGCGGCCAGGGTGTCGGCGGTTTCGCCGCTCTGGCTGATGACCAGCACCATGTCGTCCTTGTCCAGGAGCAGGCTTTCACGGTAGCGGAATTCAGAGGCGATTTCCACCTGCACAGGCACGCCGGCCCAAGGTTCCAGCAAGTGCCGCGCCCAGAGCCCGGAGTGGTAGGAGGTGCCGCAGGCCACAATGTGCAGGCGGCGTGGCACGGGCAAAGCGTCCAGCTCCGCCAGGCGCACGGCGCTGTGGTCGGCGCTCACGCGGCCCGTGAGCCCGTCGGTGATCACGCGGGGCTGTTCAAAAATTTCCTTAAGCATGAAGTGGCGGTAGCCGCCTTTCTGCGCGGCCTGCATGTCCCACTGGATGGTCTGCACCTCGTGCTGCACCGGGCGCAGGTCCGCCAGTTTGAGGACGGCATAGTCCGCGGCGGTGGCGCGCACCAGCTCGCCGTCTTCCAGAAAAATCACCTGCCGGGTGTAAGGCAGAAAGGCCGGGATGTCCGAGGCCACAAAGTGCTCGCCCGTGCCCAGGCCGAAGATGAGCGGGGCGGACATGCGTGCGGCGTAGATGACGCCGGGCTCATCGCGGCACATGAGGCACACGGCGTAGGCCCCGTGGGCCTCGCGCAGGGCCGCGGCAAAGGCGTGCAACAGGTCTGGTTCGGTTTTGCGGCGCTCGGCAATGAGGTTGACCAGCACCTCGGTGTCCGTCTCAGAGCTGAAAGTGTAGCCTTTGGCCGTAAGGTCCGCCTTGATTTCCAGGTAGTTTTCAATGATGCCGTTGTGCACCATGGCCAGGGCCCCATCGTTGGAGCGGTGGGGGTGGGCGTTGCGTTCGGCGGGCACGCCGTGGGTGGCCCAGCGGGTGTGGCCCATGGCGCAGGTGGGCGTGGTGACGCCTTCTTCGTGGGCCAGTTTTTCTTCCAGCGCAGCCAGTTTGCCCGTGGCCCGCACCACGTCCAGCGCGCCCTGGCGCAAAAAGGCCACACCGGCGGAATCATAGCCGCGGTATTCCAGACGGCGCAGACCCTCCACCACTACGGGAACCGCGGGCCTGTGGCCCGCATAGCCGATAATGCCGCACATGGCGTATCTCCTTGATGTCCGTTGGTTCCGGCCGAGCCGGGGATTTTTTCGGGGGGAGGGAAGGGAACCTTCCGCGTGGGGATATAAGGGAAAGGGCCGGGCAAAGCCCGGCCCTGGAATCACATGTTCTTTCTGTCCACCAGGTCCGGATTGTTCACTTCGATTTTGGCGTTGACCAGCAGGCGCTGCATAAAGACCTCGAACAGCCCTTCGCTCCGTTCGCGGGTGACGGCGCTTTGCATGATGTCCTTGACCGTTTCCCATTCCTTGACGTCGGGCGGCAGTACAGCGGCCACATGGGCCAGCAGCGCGCCCTTGCCTTCTTTGAGGTTCTGCACGGCATAGGCCGTGGGCAGCCAGGCGTCCACAGGGGCGCTGAAGACGGCCTCGGCCAGAGCCGGCTCTGGAGCAAAGCCCTCCAGCGCGCCGCCGCGTTCCAGCGGAGCGGGGGTGCGCGCCCCCAGACCCTGTTTAAAGGTGGGGTTGAGGGGGCCGTCCCGCAGCTCTTTGCGGCGTTCTGCCGCAGCCTGGAGGGCGGTGGCCAGGGCCTGCTCTTCCGTCAGCGCGGCAAAAATTTTGTCCTTAACTTTGTCGAAGGATTCCGTGGCGGCCGGTTCGGCCGCCAGCACTCGGGCCACCACATAGGCGTCGCCCGCTTCCAGCGCCGTATCCAGGGGCGCGCCAGCCGGCATGTTGACCAGGGTCTGGGCCGCATCGGGCTTGACGCCCAGGGTCTTTTCCAGCTCCGTCGCGGCGGCGAGGTCCGTTTCTTCGGCGGTGAGGCCAAAGCGCCGGGCGCTGGCCGCAAGGGGTTTGCCCAGGATGTTGTCCTCAATGAGGCTGTCCAGCACGTCGTGGAGTTTGTCCGCGCCCTCTTCGGCAGCCATGAACCGGCGCACATCGGGCAGGGCTTTTTCAAAGGGGGTGACGCCGCCGGACTTTTTTTCTTCCACCTTGATGATGTGCAGGCCGAAGGGACTGCGTACAGGGGCAGAGACCTGGCCGGGGGCCAGGGCAAAGGCCGCATCCTCGAAGGGCTTGACCGTGGCGCCGCGCTTGAGCCAGCCCAGTTCTCCGCCGGGACCGGCGGCATTGGGGCCGTTGTGGGCGTCGGCCACGGCGGCAAAGCTCTTACCGGCGGCCAGCTCCTTCTCTATGGAAGCCGCGGTTTCCTGCGCCTTGCGCACCTCGGCCTGGGGGGCGTCTTCGGCCAGGGGCACCAGGATGTGGGCGGCCTTGACCTGCTCCTCCTGGGTAAAGCGGGCGCTATTGGCGTCGTACCACCGGCGGGCGGCGGCCGCGTCAATGTTTTCAGGATTGACCAGATCCTGGGGCCGCACGCGGATATAGGCCGCCTTGACCTTGGCGGGCACGGCAAAGGCGGCTTTGTGGGCCTCATAATAGGCCTGAGCCTGGGCATCGGTGGGTTTGACCTTGTCCATAAAGTTGGACGCGGGCAAAAAGATATAGTCTACCGTGCGTTTCTGACGCAGGAAGTTATAGCGCTGCCGGGCTTCGGCGGGGTCTGTCCAGGCCCCGGCCGTCACCAGGGCAAAGAGCTTCCGGCGCAGCAGGTCCGCGCTGGTCTCTTGTTCAAAATCCGCAGGACTGAGGCGCTGGGCCTGCAGCACACGCTTGTAGGCCGCCGGGTCGAAGTCGCCCTTGTCATTCTGGAAGGCCTTGATCTGGCCCACGGCCAGGCGCAACTCCAGGGGGCTCACGCTGATGCCCATGCGGGCGGCCTCCTGCCTGAGCAGGCTTTGCGTCACCAGGTCGCGCAGTACCTGCCGCCCCAGCTGCTGGGCCTTGAGTTGTTCGCGGGTGAGGCCGGGGTTGTTGCGCAGCAGGGATTCTTCCGCATTGCGGTAGGCCATTTCAAAATCCCGCGCCGTAATGGGCTCGCCGTTGACTGTGGCCGCCAAGTTGCGGCCGCCTTTGTCGCTGAAGCTGCCCACGCCCCAGAAGACGAAGACGAGAATGATGACGCCGAAGACCAGTTTGACGCCGAAGGATTGGGCATTGGAACGGATATACTCGAGCATGCGGACTCCGAAAAGCGCTGATTTCTGTTACGCAAGGGGACATGATATGCCCACTGCCCGCGAAATTCAAGCCGGGGGCGCGACCGGCCCGCTGCGGGAACGGGAAAAAGGCGGTTTTAGGAGGTTGCAGCCAGGCCCAGTTTGCGCATGCGGTGTTGCAGGGTGCTGCGCGGCACGCCCAAAAGGGCGGCGGCCCCGTGCGGACCGGCGATTTTGCCGCCCGTGGCGGCCAGGGCGCGGCGGATGTGGGCGCGTTCGTTTTCCTCCAGCGTGGGCAGCGTGGGCAGCGTGGCCGGGGCGGGATGGGACGGCGTTGCGGGCGCTGCGGCCTGCGGTGTGGCAGTGCAATTTCCGCGAGTGGCGGCGGGTTGCGGCTGGTCGTCCTCCTGGGGGGCAGCCCAGAGGTGCAGGGCCTCGCGCACAAAGGCGTCGGTCACGGCCGCGTCCAGCGAGTGGAGCAAAATGCGGCTGACCACGTTGCGCAGCTCACGGATATTGCCGGGCCAGGCGTGTTCGTAAAGGGTCTGGACCACGCTGTGCGGCAGCCGGGGCGGGCGCAGCTCGTATTCCGCAGCGAACTGCTTGATGAAGTAGTCCACAAATAAGGGGATGTCGGCCTTGCGCTCCCGCAGAGCGGGCATGTGCAGCACCACGGAGCCCAGGCGGTAGTAGAGGTCGCGGCGTAGCCTGCCCTCGGCCATGGCTTCGGCCAGATCCACATTGGTGGCCGAAAGCACGCGGATGTCCACGCCGATGGGCGTGGCCTCGCCCACGCGCTCAAAGGAGTTTTCTTCCAGCACCTGCAGGAGTTTACTTTGCATTTCCGGAGCCAGGTCGCCGATTTCGTCCAGAAAGAGCGTGCCGTGCTGGGCTATCTCGATGCGGCCCGTGCGCTTGGCCGTGGCCCCGGTAAAGGCTCCTTTGGCATAGCCGAACATTTCGCTTTCAAACAGGGTGGGGGCCAAGGAAGGGCAGTTGACCTTGACGAAGTTGTGCCCGCGACGGGGACTGTGACGGTGCAGCCAGCGGGCCAGCATGCTCTTGCCCGTACCCGTTTCGCCGGTGATGAGCACAGGAATGTGCAGCTTGGCCACCTTGCGCGCCGTGCCCGTGATGCGGGCCATGTCCGGGGTTTCCAGCAGGCGGCTTTCCAGGCGGGCCTTGCCGGCGGCATTTTCGCCCGCTTCGGGGTCGGGGGGCTGGGCGGCGCGGGCGTTGGCCGCGCGCTCTTCGGCCAGCACGGCAAAAAGAAAGGTGGTCAGCACCGGGCTCAGCTCCAGCAGAAAGTTGAGAATCTCCACCACGTTTTCCGGCTGGCGGACAAAGGAAACGTGTAGCGTGCCGATGACCTCGCGGTTGATGATCAGGGGCAGGGCAATGGTGGCGTTGAGGCCCACTGTGGCCAGAGAAAGGGGCGCCATGCCGAAACCCTGTGAGGCCAGATCGTTGATGACCACGGGCTTGCGGGAGGTTATGGCCAGGCCGGCTACCGTGTTCTGGGCAATACGGGTGTTGGAGAGGGATTCCACCACGGTGCCGTCGGCGGCGGTGAAGAGGTTCAGAAATTCCCGCTCGGCGTCATAGAGATTGATGCAGAAACGGTCGTAGTGAAATAAAACACGAAGCTGCTTGGCCAGGATCTGGAAAAAGGCGTTGCGGTCCATCTTTTCCGTTACCAGGCGCGCAAGATGGTGCAGTACCTGCCCCACCGTAAGGGAAGGATTGCTGAGGCCGTTGGGGCTGATCTGATAGGGCATGGGGGCTCCTGTTTATATATGGGCTTTTTGCTGCCTGTATATGGACATCACTGCTTAAAAGTCAACATGTTGATTGGTTAAACAAACATGAATGTGAAAAAAATATAGAGGCAACGCCAGTTTCCGGTGTTGGATGGTGTTGGCATGCTGCTTGCTAGTATAAGGCCAGAATGATGTTTTTGGATAAATAATAATTTATGAAGTGGTTTTTATGAAACAAATTGTATGTAGTATTCTGATATTATTTTATGCATTGTGGAAGGATAACATTAAGGCCCGCTTTGATTTAAAAAAAGCGTATTACTAACAGTACTATGAAGGAGAATGGCATGGTAACCCATTTTGTAGTGCACGAGCCCGGCGACAGCGTCGGCGTTGTCGTGGTCGAAGGGGTGAAAAAGGGCGATAAGCTCAACGGCTGGATCATGGACGGCGATTCCAGTGTGGAAATGGCCACCCTTGACGACATTCCCATCGGGCACAAGATTGCCCTTAAGGACCTGGCCGAGGGCGATACAGTCATCAAGTACGGTACGGACATCGGCAAGGTGGTCAAGCCCATCAAGCGTGGCGAGCACCTGCACGTTCACAATGTCAAAACCAAGAGGTGGTAATCCGATGCAAAAGACTTTTATGGGCTATCGCCGCGACAATGGCCGGGTAGGCATCCGTAATCATGTGCTCATCCTGCCCCTGGACGACCTTTCCAACGCCTCCTGCGAGGCCGTGGCCAACAACATCAAGGGCACCCTGGCCCTGCCCCACGCCTACGGCCGCCTGCAGTTCGGCGAAGACCTGGACCTGCATTTCCGTACGCTGATCGGCGTGGGCTGCAACCCCAACGTGGCCGCTGTGGTGGTTATCGGCATCGAACCCCAGTGGACCCAGCGCGTGGTGGACGGCATTGCCAAAACCGGCAAGCCTGTGGCCGGCTTCGGCATTGAGCAGCACGGCGACCTGGAGACCATCCGCGCCGCTTCGCTCAAGGCCAAGGAATTTGTGCACTACGCCACCGAGCTGCAGCGCACCGAGTGCCGCGTGGACGAGCTGTGGGTTTCCACCAAGTGCGGCGAATCCGACACCACGTCGGGCATTGCCGCCAACCCCACGGTGGGCAACGCTTTTGACAAGCTGTGGGAAGCCGGGGCCACTACCCTCTTCGGCGAAACCACGGAAATCACCGGCGGCGAACATCTGGTCATGGCCCGCTGTGCCAACGACGAAGTGCGCGCCAAGTTCAAGTTTTTCTTCGATCGTTACGCCAAGGTGGTGGACGACCACAAGACCAACGACCTGTGCGATTCCCAGCCCACCAAGGGCAACATTGAAGGCGGCCTGACCACCATTGAGGAAAAGGCCCTGGGCAATATCCAGAAGATCGGCCGCAAGGCTCCGGTCATTGGCTGCCTGGACAAGGCTGAAAGCCCCACCGGCCCCGGTCTGTGGTTCATGGATTCTTCTTCTGCCGCTGCCGAGATGGTGACCCTTTGCGCCGCCTCCGGCTTTGTGGCCCACTTCTTCCCCACGGGGCAGGGCAACATCATCGGCAACCCCATCCTGCCGGTGATCAAGCTCTCCGCCAACCCGCGCACTGTGCGCACCATGAACGAGCACATTGATGTGGACGTTTCCGGCATCCTACGTCGGGAAATCAACATGGACCAGGCCGGCGACATGCTGCTGGACATGCTCTTCCACACCTGCAATGGCCGCAACACTTCTGCAGAGGCTTTGGGCCATCGTGAGTTCATCATGACCCGCCTGTACGAAAGCGCGTAATATGTGATGACGATTTCGGTCAGGGGCCCGTGCCTCTGACCGAAATCGTTTCCCCCTCACCCCTAGGAGGCACGGATGAAACCTACCACCTTATTCCCCAGCCTTGCTCTCGCCCTGACGCTGCTGCTGGCCGCCATGCCGGCCGCTGCGGCCTACCCGGAAAAACCCGTCAGCATGATTATTGCTTTTACGGCTGGCGGTTCCAGTGACGTACAGGCCCGTATCATGCAAAAATACTGGGACAAATACGTGAAAGAGCCTTGGGTTTTTGTGTACAAGCCCGGGGCGGGTGGCATTATCGGCTTTACAGAAATAGCCAAGGCCGCTCCTGATGGTTATGCCATCGGCGGTCTCAACGTGCCCCATCTGGTGTTGCAATCTCTGGCGCAGCGCGCCGCATTTGATGCGGAAAGTTTTGACTACATCGCGCAGGTGGTCAATGACCCCCAGTGTGTTGTTGTGCTGAAAGGCAGTAAATTTAAGTCGTTTTCTGAAATTCTCGAATACGCCAGAAAAAATCCCAACAAACTTAAAGTAGGTTTGGTGGGCCCACTTAGTGGGCATCACCTGATGTTTCTGGAGTTTTGCAAGCTGTTCCCAGATGCTAAGCTGAGCCGTGTTTTCTATAAAGGTGCTGCAGACCAGAACGCCGCTTTGCTGGGCGGCGAAGTGGACTTGATTTTTGGCAATATAAACGATGTGATGCGCTCCATTGAAGAGTTCAATGTGTTGAACGTAGCGGCGGAAAAGCGCAACAGTTTCCTGCCCGACGTGCCAACGTTGAAAGAGCAGAACATCAATCTTGTTTCGGATATCCGCCGTATTTTTGCCGCGCCCAAAGGCACTTCGCCCGAGGCGCTTGCTTTTTTGCGGAAAACTTTCAAAAAGATTTGCAACGACCCTGACTACTTGTCTGATATGAAAAAAGCCGGTCAGCCCGCGGAATATATGGACGGCGCCGCCACCGCCGCCTATATCCGTTCGGTGCAAGAAGCCGATAAAAAACTGCTGCAGGAAGCCGGGCTGCTTAAATAATTCTGCAGATTCCTTGCACTTTATGCGGGTGGGGCGGTTCGCTGTCAGTACAGCATGACGGCGAACCGTTCCACGCCCGCCGGCGCAGGCCCCAGGCTTTCTTTTCGCGCCGGCTCCGCAGCGAGACCTGTCCAAACCGCAGTCGGGGCGGCCTTGCCCGCTGCCCCTGATTCAAGGAACCCCCAATGACAGAATTTATTGTTCCTTCTTTACTTAACTTGCTGGACCCCTTTAATATCATCCTTATGTTACTGGGGCTGGCGGGCGGCATTATTATCGGGGCGCTGCCGGGGCTTTCCGCCACCATGGGGGTGGCTCTCATGGTGCCGGCCACCTTTGCCATGTCTCCCACTTCTGGGCTGGTGATGCTGGGGGCCATTTACGTGGGGGCCATCTATGGCGGCGCCAACTCGGCTATCCTCATCTGTACGCCGGGCACGCCTTCGTCCGTGGCCACCACTTTTGACGGCTGGCCGTTGACCAAACGCGGCGAAGCCGACGCCGCCCTGTACACCTCTTTGTTGTCTTCGGCTTTCGGCGGCATTGTAGGGGTTTTTTTCCTCCTTTTTCTGGCCGGGGCCTTGGCCCGCTTTGCCTTACGCTTCGGCGGGCCGGAAAATTTTTGGCTCTGTTTGTTTGGCTTAAGCACCATTGCCGTCATGAGCCCTGGCAACATGGGCAAAGGCATTGTTTCCGGCGCTATCGGCCTGCTGGTTTCCACCATTGGGCTTGACCCCAATACTGGCGTGCCACGTTTTACCTTCGGCAGCTATTCCCTCATGCAGGGCGTTTCGGTTATCCCTTGCATGATTGGTCTGTTTTCTTTTTCCCAGGTGCTGTATCTCATCGGCACGGATAAAACCTTTGTGGCAGAATACAATCCGCGCAAGGGCACGTTCCGCCGTACGTTCAATTATCTGGCCGGACGCTGTAAAAAGGTGCTGTTGCGTTCTTCGCTTATCGGCACCTGGGTGGGCATGTTGCCCGGTGCGGGCGGTGAAATAGCTTCTATTATTGCCTATAACGAAAGTAAGCGCTGGTCCAAGGACCCTTCCAAATACGGCGCGGGGTGCCTTGAAGGCGTGGCCTCGTCCGAAAGCGCCAACAATGCCGTTATCGGCGGTTCACTGATTCCCATGCTGACCCTGGGCATTCCCGGCAGCGCCGTGGCTGCCGTTATTCTGGGCGCGCTCATGGCCCACGGCATCCAGCCGGGCTTCAAGATTTTTACCGCCACCGGCGAGCTGGCCTACACTTTTATTTTCTCACAGTTCGCCGTCAACCTGCTTATGGTGCCCGTGGGCTTTGTGCTCTGTCGCTGTATGGCCAAGCTGCTGACCATCCGTCTGACGTTTGTGGCCATCAGCATTGTGGTTCTGTCCTATATTGGCGCATATGCCATCGCCAACAGCCTGGTGGATATCTGGGTGGTGTTGGCCTTTGGTTTTGTGGGCTTTTTTGGCGGCAAGCTGGGCATGGACACCGGGGCCATGGCTCTGGGGGTTATTCTCGGTCCCATGATTGAAGAAAACCTCGGCAAATGTCTGGATCTGGCGCATTCGGTGGAAGGCGGCTTGCCGGCTATCATGTTTGAGGGGACCATCAACAAAGTGTTGATTGTGGCCCTGGCCCTTTCGTTGGCGACGCCCTACCTGCTGCATTTGAAGAAACTGCGCGAACAGGAGCGTGAGGCTCAGTGCCACTGCAATGAAGAACGCCCCGAGGAGGACCGCCATGCGTAAAAGCAGCACTGATATTTTTTGCGGCCTGAGCTTTTTGGTCATCGGCGCGGGTTTTTGGGTGCAGTTGGCGGAACTGGAAGGCGTCAGTCGCGTTTTTCCCCAGGCCTTGCTGGTTGTTATCGCTTTGGGCGGGTTCTGGTTTGTGGGGAAAGGGTTTTGGCAACGCCGCCGGGAATCCGCCCAGGGGGAGGAGTGTGAACCTGTGGCCTGGCCCAAGGTGGGGCTCATCGCGGCGCTCAGTCTGGTATATGCGGCGTTGATCAGCATTCTTGGCTTTTTTTGCAGCACCTTGGCTTTTCTTGTCGTTGCGGCGCTCATTTTGGGTGATAAATCGCGCGGCCTGGGGCATCTGCTCAAGTTCAGCGTGCTCTACGGTGTGGTGTTCTGCACGCTGCTTTGGGTGTGTTTCGTCAAATTGCTCAATGTCCCCACTCCTGCGGGCCTGTTCTTTTAATCTTCGGAGCGCGGTGCGCCTGGCTCCGCGCTCCATACTGAGGTGCAGGTATGCAGTATCCAATTAAATATGGCGCGGGCAGCCTTTGTGTCGACCTGCCCGACACCCAATCGGTCACTGTTGTCACGCCGCGGCACGTACCTCCTCTGCGTGATCCTGTTGCCGCATTTGCCGCGGCCCTGGACGCGCCGATGGGCTGCCCGCGCCTTGAGGAAATGGCCGTGCCGGCCACTGTCGCCATTGCGGTGCCGGACGAAACGCGGCCTTTCCCCATAAAACTTTTGCTGCCCCCGCTGCTGGAGAGGATTTTTCGGGCTTTTCCCCAGTTGCCGCACGAGCATGTGCGCATTGTGGTAGGCGGCGGTCTGCACGAACCTCCGGGCGCGGCCCAGCTGGCGCGCATTCTGCCTGAAAATCTGGATGGTTRCACGGTGGTGGCCCATGACGCCCAGCATTCGCCTCTGCGGCAAATGGGCGTGACGAGTCGGGGCACGCCGGTGGAAATTAATGCTGCTTATGCCGATGCGGACCTGAAGATTGTCATGGGCATGGTGGACGCTCATCAGTTTGCTGGATTCACGGGTGGGGCCAAAGGGGTGGTGGTGGGCTGCGCTTCGGCCGCCATGATTGCCCGCAACCACAGTATGCTGTGCCGTGACGGGGCCTTCGCCGGCAACATCGAAGGCAATCCGGTGCGGGAGGATCTCAATGAGGCCGGCGTACTGGCGGGCGTCCGTCTGGCTGTCAACGTGGCGCTTACGTCCGCCAAGGAGCCGGCGGCGCTGTTTGTGGGCGATCCGTCCACCGTGCTGCGCCATGCCGCCAAGGAAACCAGCCGTCTTTATGGTCATGAGCTGAAGCAGCGGTTTGACATCGTGGTGGCCTCCTGTGGCGGCGCGCCCAAGGATATTTGTCTGTATCAGGCCCAGAAGGCTTTGGATGCAGCCCGCCACTGCGCCGCCCCCGACGGCAAAATTCTGCTGGTGGCCCAGTGCGCCCAAGGCATTGGCGACGAACGTTACGAAGAGTATGTGTGCCGGTTTCACAGTCAGCAGGATTTGATGCGGGACTTTGCGCAACATGAGTTTCAGATGGGGGCGCACAAAGCCTTTTTGTTTGGTCGCGTAGCTTCTGCCCATGAGCTGGTACTGCACACGGACCTTGCGGAAGCCGATGTGGCCCGTTGCCTGCTGCGCAAAGGCGATGCGCAAGCAACGCTCAACGCCTGGCTTGCCGCAAAGCCCGCCGCCAGGGTGGGCATACTCACCCACGCCAATTCCACATTTTTTTACAGCTTATAACGGCGCGCGGCGCGTTCAGAAAGGATATTCCATGCGCTACAGCATTACCCGTGAATTTGTGCGTCCCGCTTCCGAATTGTTGTCCCTGTTTACCGATCTGGCCGTGGCCGACATCTGCGATGTACTGGGCCGCAACGCCGCGTTGCCTTCGGCCCTCAAGCCCCTTGGCCGCGCCCGTCTGCTGGGCACGGCCTATACCGTCAATCTGCCCGCCAGCGAAAACCTGTTGCTGTACTATGCTGTGGACAACGCCCAGCCGGGCGACGTGCTGGTGGTTTCCTGCGCCGGGTATACGGAGCGCGCCGTCACGGGCGAGATCATGGCTAACGTGGCCCTGCGTCGGGGGTTGGCGGGTTTTGTCGTTGATGGGGCCGTGCGCGATGCCGCGGCATTGCGGCAGCTGGATTTTCCCGTCTACGCCCGCGCGGTTTCGCCCAACGGGCCGTACAAGAGTGCCTGCGGCGCGGTCAACGTGCCCGTGGCCCTGGGCAATGTGGTGGTCAGCCCCGGCGACATCATCGTGGGTGACGCCGACGGTCTGGTGGCCGTGCGCCCGCAGGAGGCGCAGGAAGCAGCGGAAAAGGCGCGGCGTCTGGCCGAAGACGGACAAGGAAAACTGGCGCAGATCGCGCGTGAGGGCAGACTGGACTACGCTTGGCTGTACAAAAAGCTGGAGAGCGGCGGTTGCGTTGTGCGCGACAGCGCTTGCGGCACGGAGTGATTTGGAACAGAGGCTTTTTAGACCTGGGCCGTCGGGTCCTGTAAGAAAAAAAGTTTTTTGAAGGATGGGGGGTATGGGGGGAAGGGAACTTTTGTTCACAAAAGTTCCCTTCCCCCCATAAACAAACATTATCCTGCGCCGCCCTCCGTCGCCAGTAGGCGGCGGCCCCACACCGCCTGCCCCAAAGAAAGGCCGCCGTCGCCGGGGGGCAGCTCGCGGTGGGTGAGGGGCGTCAGGCCGCGCGCCCGCAAGGTCAGCGGCAGCAGCCGGGCCAGCAGGGCGTTCTGCATGACCCCGCCGGAAAGGCCCACCAGGTTCACGCCGTGCTCCCGCGCGGCCTGGGCCGCTAGATCCGCCAGACCGTGGGCCAGGCTGAGGTGAAAGCGGGCGGCGATTTCTCCCGTAGGCAGGCCGCGTTGCTGGGCCGTGACCGTTTGGGCGAACAGGGCCGCGCTGTCCAGCTCCCACAGTTCGCCGCGTCGCACAGGCTCCCAGGGCCAGCAGGACGTGCGCTGGGCGTCTTTCCCCCGCAGGGCTGCGGCTGTGGGCGCTTCCACGTCGGTGGCCCTGCGGGCGGCGTCCTCCAGGCGAATGGCCGCCTGCCCCTCATAGGTGGTGCGCGCGCACAGGCCCAGTGTTGCGGCTACGGCGTCGAACAGTCGTCCACAGCTGGAGGTCAGCGGGCAGTTGACCTTGCGGCGCAGCATTTCCTGCACCGCTGCGCGGGCGGCGTCGCCCGCTTCCGTTGCCCAGGGGGCGGCAGCCCCGGTCAGGCCCGCTTGCCGGGCCAGGGCCAGGGCAATGCGCCAGGGCTCGCGCACGGCGGCGTCCCCGCCGGGCAAGGCAAAAGGGGCCAGGCGACCCAGGCGCTGCCAGCGCGGCGCACCCAAATCTACAAGCAGCAGTTCGCCGCCCCAGACCGTGCCGTCCGTTCCCAGGCCCGTGCCGTCCAGGCAGAGCGCCAGGGCCGGTTCGCAGCGGCCGTTTTCCGCCAGGACGGCGGCGGCGTGGGCTGCGTGGTGCTGCAGTTGCCAGAGGGGCAGCCCTTCCCGCGCGGCGCGCTCCTGCGCGTAGCGGGTGGAGAGAAAATCGGGGTGCAGGTCGCAGACCAGGGCCGCCGGGCGCACCTCCAGCAGGGCCTCCAGATGGGCGGCCACCTCTTCATAAAAATGCAGCGTGGCGGGGTTTTCCAGGTCGCCGATGTGCTGGCCCACAAAGGCCTCCCGTCCGCGTGTGAGGCAGAGCGTGGCCTTGAGCTCCGCGCCCGCGCCCAGCACACAGGGGGCGGGCGCCTCCGTGGGCGGCAGAAAGACCGGACGCGGCACATAGCCCCGCGCCCGCCGGTAAAAAAGCGGTTGGGCGGCGTGGGGGGCCTCCTCCTGCGGCTGCAGGGTGACCACGCTGTCGTCCACGCGCACCAGAATATCCCTGTCGTGCAGCAGCCAGGCATCGGCCAGATGGGGCAAACGGGCCAGGGCCTCGCGGTTGCCCAGGCAGATGGGTTCGCCGCTGGCGTTGGCCGAGGTCATGACCAGAACGGGCGGCTGGGCCGTGCGGGCTGTGAGCAGATCAAAAAGCACGGCGTGCAGAGGGGTATAGGGCAGCATGATTCCCACCTGCGTGGTGTCCGGCGCTATTTCCGGCGGCAGGGCCGCGTTGGCGCGGCGGGGGCAGAGCACTATGGGCTTTTCCGGACTTTGCAGCAGGGCTTCGTGTTCCGGCGTCAGCGCGCACAGGCTGCGGGCCGCTTCCAGGCTGTCCACCATGAGAGCCAGGGGCTTGTGCGGGCGTTGTTTGTGTTGCCGCAAGCGGCGCACCGCTTCCGCCTGACGCGCGTCGCAGGCCAACTGAAAGCCGCCCAGGCCCTTGAGGGCCAGCAGCCCGCCGGCCTGGAGCAGATCCGCGGCGGCGCAGATGGCCGCCTGGGCGGCTGCCGCAGCGGTCCGGCCGGCAAGCAGGGGCGGGGCCGTGCGCCCGGCCTCCCTGTCCGGCCGGGTCACAAACCAGAGCCGGGGGCCGCAGTCCGGGCAGGCTATGGGCTGGGCGTGGAAGCGCCGGTCCAGGGGGTCGGCGTATTCGGCGGCGCAACGCGGGCAGAGCGGGAAGCAGGCCATGCTGGTCACGGCCCGGTCATAGGGGATGGCGCGGGTGATGGTGTAGCGCGGGCCGCAGTTGGTGCAGTTGGTGAAGGGGTAGGCATAGCGCGGATTGGCGGGGTCGCGCATATCGGCCAGGCATTGGTCGCAGAGGCCCATATCCGGACTGACCAGCACGCTGTGGCCGCTGTGCCCCTGGCTGGGCACAATGCGGAAGGCGGTTTCGCCTGTCAGCAAGGGCAGTGCTTCCTGGCGCAGGTTGGTGAGGCGGGCCAGGGGGGGGAGCTCGTCGTGCAGACGGCGGCCAAAGGCGGCCACGGCCTGGGCCGGGCCCTGCACTTCCATGCGCACGCCGTCGGAGGTATTGCCCACGCTGCCCGTGAGTCCCTCTTCGTGGGCCAGACGATAGACAAAGGGGCGAAAACCCACGCCCTGCACCTGCCCGCAGGCTACAAAGGCCCGCCGTTCCAAGGTCTGTTCGCTCATAGGGGCAGCATAACGCAAGGTGAGCGCCCTGTCATGCGGCGGCAGCGCGGGCTTTGTGCGCCTGCTGACAGAAACGGCCGCTATGCTGGAGCCATGGCCGGGATGTCTGTGCCCCCGCGCCGAAGCAAAAACGGGGCCTCCGTCGCAAGGCGCTTCAGAACCTGGCCCAAGGTTTGGCTACAGTTGGAACAGGCCTGGTTCTTCGCGGACCAGACTTTCGGCAATGCGGCGACTGTCAACAACATACGTGCCTGCAGCCACCTGCTGACGCAGGCTTTCCACCTTGTCGGCGCGCACGTCGGGTGTGCTTTGGGCCGTGCGGCGGGCTTCGGTCAGGAGCAGGGCGTCCTGTGATACGCTCACCGTATCGCCGCCGCCTTCGGTCTGGGGAGCGGCGGCCGCGGCATCGGTGCGGGCCTGGGTGGTTTTATCCAGGCTGCCGGCGGCATAGGGATCAAAAAGGGTATATGTTTTTGCGTCTATTTTCATGAAGTATCTCCCTCGGGCACGGTCGAAAACAGGCCGCACGGGAAATTCAGTCGTTGGTTTTAGGGTATTTCAACGTTGAAATGCCCTGGCGGTTGCGTAAGCAGACGCCCGCCGTGGAGGCGCAGGCGCAATTTATTTGCGCAGTTAAGCGCCGGAACGAGCGTGCCGTAACCGTTGAGAATACATATTCTCAACGTTACTCTGCTCCAGAATGCCCTGGACAAAAGCCGGGGGCGGGGCGCAGCACGCCCTTGTCCACACGGCGGCGGGTAATGCGCCACAGGGCGTGGCGTGCGGCACGCTGCTGTTCTGGAGTCAGGGCGCCTGTGCCGTCGGGCCCCTGGCCCAGAATGCACAGACTGCCGTCCGGAGGGTAGGTGAAGTGGACTTCGCGGCCCAATTCCTGACTCAACTCCTGGCGGATGTCTTCCACCACCGGGTTGTCGCTGCCCGTGTAAAGCAGCATATCGTACAGTTCTCTGGCCACTTGCTCCACCGTGGCGTGCCGTTTGGGCAGGGGATCGGGTTCGCGTGGATCCTCGCCCGCGGCCAGCCGCCGTCGGACCCGAAACCGCGCCAGCCTGCGGGCTGCCAGAAGCTGCTGTTCGTAGCCTTGCAGCATAATGCGCAGACGTGCGGTGGTGGTGTCGGGCATGGCATGTACCGTCCTCACATGCTATGTCGGCAAATTGCAAAAAAACTTTAGAGTCTGTTACGACCCGCCGTAAACGGCGGACTGCCGCAGGGGCTCCTTAACGTTCTCCGTCACAGGCGTCCACAATGGCGCGGGCGTCCATATCGGGGTGCAGGGGCAGCAGTGCCAGGCGCTGAAAGTCCTGGGGCTGGTCCACGTCCAGTTTGAGGTCCGGGCGCTGCAGCCACGGTTCTGTGGGGTTGAAGGTGCCCAGGCGGAAGCGGGCGGCATTGTCCCAGAGGTAGTTGAGGCAGTGTTCGCGCTGGGCTGTTTGGCGAGCCTGGGCGTCCAGGGCGTCCAGGAGTTCGCGGGAGAGGATTTCCGCGCCGAGGCCGTCGGGCCAGAGGTTGTTGCGGGGGATGTGGTTATAGGCGTAGTCCCACCGGCCTGCGCGGTAAAAGTCCACCAGGCGGTCCACGGCTTCGCCCCAGATAAGGGGGTTATCCGCACAGACGCGCACCACCAGCCCGGCGTCCGCCTGACGGGCGGCCAGGCAGAAGCGGGCCAGCACATCCTGTTCCGGCCCGGCCAGGCAGGGCACGCCGCGCCGCTGAAGGTGCTCCAGCAGGACGCGGTCCAGGGGGGTATCCGGTACGGCCACCACCAGTCCATCCAGGCGGGCGGCGGTTTTGAGACGACGGACGACCCAATCGATAAGGGGCACGTCACGCAGGCAGAGCAGGGACTTTAGGGGCAAACGGCTGGAGCCCAGCCGGGCCTGAACAATGGCGACGACCTTGTCGTGGGGGTGGGGAGCGGACATGGCCTGACCTCAGGGTTGTGGTGCGGGGGTGGGCGCGGCGGCGGGGGCTTCGGCCAGCAGGTCGAGCATAAGGCGTACTACACGGGCCTTGTTGCCGGTAAAATCCAGGGCGTCTTGACGGCTCCAGAAGCGTTGGCGCCGGGGCGTTTTGAGCATGGCCAGGAAGACGTTGCGGATTTTGGCGTCGCTGACCCGGTCCATAAGGCCCAGGAAGGCGAAGCCGTTGCGCGGACGGGCAAAGGTGTGGCGGGCCTCGCGTTCGTGATGGGCCAGGACCATGCCGGGCACGCGCATGTGGGCCAGCTCGTAGACCGTGCGCCCCGCGGAACAGATGGCCAGGTCCGCGCCTTCCATCATGCGGCTCATGACGTTGGTGGCCCAGGTGAACTCCACCAGGGGATTTCTGAGGGCGGCCAAGTGGGCCTCCATGCCTTGCTTGTGGGCGTAACCTGGTCCGGCCACCAGGCGGATGGTGATGCCGTAAGCCCGGCAGATGGGCTCAATGACGTCCAGCACCCGGCGGGAGCAGTTGTTCTGGTCCGTACCGCCAAAGGTAATGAGCACGGTTTTGACCTGTGGCCGAAAGGAATTGCGCGCGGCGGCCAGAAATTCGTCCCGCAGACAGAAATAGGCGGGCCCGCAGCGCAGGCGGTCGGTAGAGCGGCGGTCTTCATAGAGGGCGTTGACAATCAGGCGGGCCCAGTCCGCGCCGGGGCCCTCGTCCTCAAAATTGACGCAGCGCGCGCCGGCGGCCGTGAGCCGGGCCATATAGGCCGTGGTGGTGTTGAGGATATCGTTGACCACCAGGTCCGGCCGCAGACGCAGCACGGTTGCGGCCAGGTCTTCAGGCCCCTGGCGGACGATTTTGTAGTCGCGGCGGGCGATATTTTCCACAGCCAGTTCGCTTTCGCGGGTGCAGACAAAGGTGATTTTGTGGTTGGTGATCTCGTGCGCCAGCATCAGGGCGCGAAAGACGTGCCCCATGCCGATGGCAGGCCAGCCCGCCACCACAAAGACCACGTGCCGACGCTGGAGCAGGTGCTCGCAGATCCACCAGTCCTGATAGCCCTGGATTTCAATGCCCCGGTCGTTGAGGAAGTAGGGCACGATTCTGCCCCGCGCGTAGCGCAGGGGGGCGCTGCCCGCGCTGTCGCGCAGGAGGGCCAGGCGCAGGATGATCAGGGCGCGGCTTTCCACCACCAGCGTCTGTTCGCCCTGATGGTCCGCATCCTGGCTGAGCAGGCTTTCCAGCCCTTCGCCGCGCACGTTCCAGAGGCGCTGGCGCATCTCCTTGACCGTGACCAGGCTGTCCGCGCCGCTGCGGCAGTATTTTTTCCAGGCGTCTTCCACGTCCACCCAGGTGAGCAGGGGGCAGGAGGCCCGCAAAATAACGGCGTGCTCGTAGGCGGCGGCCAGTTCTGCCAGCAGGCCGCGCATTTCGGCCACAATGTCCAGGCTGGTGAAGTGCAGGTCGCGGTTCCAGCGAAAGCCCACGCCCGCGCGTTCGCAGATGAGTGCAATCTCCTGGCTGTCGGTAAGGACCACGATGTCCGTGCCGGGCAGCACGCTGCGGGCCGTGTTGATGGCCCGCTCCACCAGGGTGACGCCCGCCAGTCGCTTGACCAGCTGATCGGGGATGACGGCGTTCTTTTTGATGGCCGGAATGATGATGCAGCGTTCTTTCACGGGGAACCTGTGGGTCTGACGGGCGGGCAGGGGCGGAAGCCTCGCGCCGCCCCTGCAGACCTTTTTCAGCGCAGCGCGGCGAGAACCTCGCGGCTGGCGGCGAGCATGTAGTTGAAGTCCTCCTCCGGCATCCAGTGCTGGAAGGGGAAGGAAATCATGCTGTCAAAAAAGGCGTCGGCATTGGGACAATGGGCCGTGCCCAGGCCCTGACGCCGGTAGTAGTCATAGCGGTCCAGGGGAATGTACTGCACCACGCATTTGACGCCCTTGTCGTCGTGCATGGCGCGGATGAAGCGGTCGCGCGCTTCCGGCCCCGTGGTCATGCGGGCGGCCAGCAGGTGGTAGTTGTGCCGCCGGGTGTCCACGCGGTGGAATTCCAGCTCAGGAAAGTCCGCCAGGCCGTCGATAAAGCGCAGGGCCCTGGCGCGCTTTTCGTCGTTGATCTGGTCGATGCGTTCCAGCAGTTTGGCCCCCAGGGCGCATTCCACTTCGCCCAGGCAGTAGTTGTTGGGCTGGAGCATGCGGCCGTCCAGCAGGGGCATGTCCACATTGCCCATGGCCGGCTTCCAGTAGTCTGGGCGCGCAAAGTCGTAGGCGCAGTGGCCGTTGTGGCGCAGGGCCGGCACCAGGGCCGCCAGCTTGGGGTCGCGAACATAGAGCATGCCGCCTTCGCCCAGGGTGGTGAGGTTTTTGTGTGAATGGAAGGAAAACACAGCCATGTCGCCAAAACTGCCGGCCTTTTTGCCGCCTACTTCCGTGCCGATGGCCTGGGCCGCGTCCTCGATGAGGATGAGGCCACGTTCCCGGCACAGGGCGGCGATTTCGGGCATATCCGCCACGTAGCCGTAGAGGTGCACCACCACCACGGCCTTTGTGCGCGGCGTGAGGGCTTTTTCAATGTCGGCGACCGTGACCACGCGGGTGTGCAGGTCCACGTCCGCCCAGACCAGCCGCGCGCCTTTTTTGACATACGGATAGGCCGAGGCCGTGAAGGTGTGCGAAGGCATGACCACTTCGTCGCCGGGGGTAAAGCAGCAGAGCTGGGCCGACATTTCCAGCGCGGCGCAGCCGTTCATGGTGGTGAAGCAACTGCCTTGGGCCACGCCCTGGTATGCGGCAAATTTGCTTTCAAAGGCGCGCATGTATTCCCCCTGGGTCAGGGGGTCGGCATGGCGCATGGCCTCCACCACCACGGCGATTTCCTCTTCCGTGTAACGGATGGCGCGGCCGCTGAAATTGATTTTGAGATCCATGGTTGCTCCTTGCCGGATTATCGGGCCGGATTATCGGCCGGAGGCTTTGGGCCGGGATTGTAGGCCTGCCGCCTTGGGGCGGGTCGGACGCGCCGCCGCCCCCGGACCGCCCCGCCAAAGGCGGCAGCGGCCCCGCAGGGCGACAGCCTGGACGCCGCGTCACATGCGCTTGAAGCGGGCCGTGACGTTTTCTTTGGTGAGGATTTTTTTGAAGTCCGGCCCCAGACGGTTGGTCAGGGGTTTTTCGTGCACAATGCTGGCCGCGTACAGGGCGTCGAACTGGGCGTCAGTAAGCCCGCGGCAGATGCCCTTGGGCAAATCAATGCCCTGGCGCTCCATCATGGTCATGAAATCTTTGTATTCCTGCGGATAAATGTCTTCCAGCACGCTCAGGGCATGGCAGTTGGCCACGCCGTGGTGCATGTGCAGCACCATGCTGAGCCCGGCGGAAAGGGGATGCACCACACCCACGAATCCGGCGGCCATGCCGCCCAGAAATGAGGCGATCATGAGCTTTTCACGGTTTTCGTCGCTCATCATGTCTGCCGAAAGAAAAACCTGCTTGCAGAGGTCAATGGCCTTTTCGGCCAAAGAGTCCACCACCACGTTGCGGTAGGAGCCCGTGATGCTCTCAAAGCAGTGCATATACGTATCAATGCCTGTGTAAAAAAACTGGTTGCGGGGCACGCTGGCCGTGAGGTCCGGGTCCAGCAGAACCTGGTCAAACATGGTGAAGTCGCTGTTCATGCCCAGCTTGATGTTCCTGACCTCGTTGCAGACAATGCCCGTGCGCGAGGTTTCGGAACCTGTGCCCGAAAGCGTGGGCACGGCTATTTTGTACGGGGCGGGATTTTTGACCAGTTCCCAGCCCTGGTAGTCCTCGGCCTTGCCGGGATTGGTCAGAAGGTTGCCCACACACTTGCAGGTGTCCATGGTGCAGCCGCCGCCAAAAGCCAGCATGGCGCAGGGCGTGGCCCCCTGCAAAAAAGTCTTGACCTGTGCGGTGTAGGCGTCCACGCCCTCGGTGGTGGGTTCCTCACTGCTGTCCACATAGACGAGCATGTCTCTGCTTTCCATCGGCAGGCGCGAGGCCAGGTCTTTGCCTTCAAAATAATGGTCCAGAAAAAACACCGCCGGCCCGGCCTGCGCCTTGCGCCGCACGGCCAGCAGATCCCCCAGCTGCGACAGGGATCCTTTGCCGATCATATAATAACCCACATTTTTCGCATTGCGATACATGGCCGTGTGTCCTCCGAAGAGTTTGTTTTTGTGGGGGGAAGAGAACTGTTATGCACAAAAGTTCTCTTCCCCCACCTCCCCACCCGGCAAAAACTTTTCCGTTCAGGGGCGCCACAGGCGTGCCCTGAACCAAAAGTCAGGAAGGGCTCCCGCGCCTGCGGCGCGGAGTTTTCCGGGCATACGCCATCCGCGCTGTACTGGCAAGCATGCGATGTTATGCTGCTTTTTCAGCATGTTAATGGCTATTTCAGGCGGCTTTAAGGCATTGCAACATTGAGAATAGCTATTCTCAAGGCCGATCTGCTTTAGGCGCGCAGTTGCCGGGTCCGGTCCGCCAGGGCCTGCATGAGGTCAGCCACCTGTTTGGTCAGGCCCGGTTCCTGCACGTCGCCGTTATCCGCAAAGGCCGGACCAAAGGCGTTGGAGAAGACCTCCGGTTTGTTCAGCAGGCACAGGTTCAGGTATACGCAGACCTGCCGCAGGTGGTATTGGCTGCGGCTGCTGCCCATGCCCCCGCCCGCGCCCAGCAGGCAGGCGGCCTTGCCGTTGAGCGGGGCCAAATTGGGTTCGCGCGAGAGCCAGTCCAGGGCATTTTTCAGGGCCGGGGCCAGGGAATAGTTGTATTCCGGGCAGGCCAGCACCAGGGCGTCCGCCCTGCTGACCTGTTCAATCAGGGATTGCGCGGCCTTGGGCTTTTCCAGGTCGGCATTATAGAACGGCAAGGCGCTGATGTCGGCAATTTCCATACGTACGCCCGCCGGCAGATGGGCCGCGCAGCAGCGCAGCAGCCCCGTATTGCGCGAGGCCTGCCGCAAGCTGCCGGAAATGCCCACAAAGGTCAGATCAGCCATAATAACTCCTTATCTATATATACGGCGGCGCGGGAATGTCCGCCTCCGCCTGCACGGCGGGCGTCTGCTGACGCAACCGCCGGGCATTGCAGGGTTGCAATGCTCTACGCCGAGGCCTGGCCTTTGGCCTGAGCCCGCGCCTCAAACTTTTCGCGCACCACCACCACGCGCTGATGCGTGCCCTCGCCGATGAGTCCGGCGGCGTCGTAGGCGGCCACCTTGAAGCTCAGGCCTTTGCCGTTGGGCGAAACGTCCGTGAGCTCGGCCTCAAAGCGCACTGCCATGCCGCAGGGCGTGGCTGCCAGATGTGCAACCTGGATGCCCGTGCCCACGGTAGTCTGGCCGTCTTCCAACAGGCCCTGCACCACTTCTACGGCCGTGGCCTCCATCCAGGCCACCATCATGGCCGTGGAAAAAACGTCCACCAAACCACTGCCCACACTGCTGGCCAGCATGGCCGGGGTCACCACCAGTTCTTTGCGGCCGTGCAGGCCGGGGACCAACTTGCTCATGCGTCACTCTCTCTGGCTGAAAACGGCGGGACTACCCCCGCCTGGCGTTCCAAGCTCATTGCTGTTGTAGCCCAGGCCCGGCCCGCGCCACAAGGGGGGGCGCCCCATGCCCCAGCCCACAATCGGGGGGGGGATACTCCGCCCAAAGACGGCAGCGCTGCGGTTTATATCCGGCTCTCTGGAGACAATATCCCTGTCTTTCGGGCAAAGCGCCCTGCGCGGTTGCGGGGGGAGAAACGTTTTTTTACAGCATGGGGCGTGGGGGGGGCCCTCCCCCACAACTATTCTGATTTTGTCACGCTGCCGCGTCCGGCACGGGAAAGACCAGGGCTTCATACCAGAAAAGGCGCGCGCCGGGTTTGCGCCAGGAGTCCGGGGGCAGGCCAGCCTTGCGGCAGAGATTTTCCAGATAGGCGGCGCGATCCCAGCCTTGTTCCACGGGCACTTGCGGCAGGAACACGCCACTGTGACCGTTGTACTGGAGCACGAGGCCGTGGCGGCCTACCTGCACGGCCTGCGGGTCGGGGCAGAGGGTTGGTTCATCCAGAACAGAGATTTCCAGGTGGGTTTGGGGCCATTCCGGGGCGGTGAGGGGCGGAAAGCGCGGATCCTGAAACGCCGCTGCGGCGGCCATGTGCCAGACAGTGGCGTAGAGGGCTTCGTGCCCGATGATATTGCCGATGCAGCCGCGCAAGCCGTGGTTGATGGTGAGGGTGACAAAAGCCCCCAGGCTGCGGGCCAGAACGTCGTCGGGCAGGCCTTGCGGCGGCGCGGGCGGCGTGGAGGAATAAACGCCTGCCAGCCCGGCCTCAATGGCGGTGCGGGCCTGGCGGCCCAGAAATGTTTTGTCCGCAGGGGTAAGGCTGAAGGAGAGGGGCATGTGACCTCCTTGCCGCGGGCGCCGGGGGAAGCTCGGGCGGGTTTGCCGAATCTGCGTCAAGGGTGGGGCAAACGCCGTTGCAAGGTTTCTCTGAGCGAACATTGCGCCCGCGCGACACGCCCGACCTGCGGCGGACGGATGGACGGAGCGCCGCGAGTGGCGGGGCAGCGCAGGCCCGCTGCGCTGCAAGCAAGAAATGCCACAACAGGGTTGCGGCATCACTTGTAAAGGGCTCGTCAACAGGTGCAAGACCGCCAGGCCGGTCCGGCCTGCGCTGCACCTGTGTAGGCCGGACGCCCCGCGCAACGCCGGGGTATTCCGCCAACAATCGCTTGTGCTGCGGTTACGTCCGGGCGTGCCTGGCGGCCGGATTTCCTGGAGCGTCCCCAGGGCTCGCTAGTCTTCGCCTTCAGCGTGGCTCTGCTTGCCCGCGCCCTTGAGGCCGTACATGGTGGTGGAGCCGGAGGACCAGAATTCCAGCACCTCTTCGTTCACCAGCTTGGTGAGCACCTTTTTGACGTCGCGGGGGCCTTTGTCCGGAAAGAGCTCCAGAAAGTCCTTGAAATAGAACTTGGACTTGGCTGCGGATTTGCTTTTCAGAAAGTCGATAACAACGTCTTTGTCGTCAGCCATGATGTTCTCCTGTCCCGGCGGCGCTGGTGCGCCGCCGGGGTTAGAGGGATAAAGCCTAGAACTTGAACTGCGTGCTCTGCCGCCAGGTGTAGTAGGCAGGGTCACGGAAGTCGTCAATGAGGTGGTGGGTGAACTCCAGGCCGGTGAGCTTGAAGAAGGTTTCCCAGCCGATGCGTTCCGCCCAGGAGCCCAGGCGTTCGTACTTATTGGCGTTGGCCGCATAGACCTCGACAATGTGCTTCACGGTCTTGGTCAGGGTAGGCCAGCGGGGCGGTTCGTTGGGGATGTAGCCCACGACCACCTTGGAGAACTTGGGCATGGTGATGCGGTTGGAAACCTTGCCGCCCACCATGATGGCAATGCCGTCGCCCTCGCCGTCAGAAATGGGCAGGGCAGGGCACATGGTGTAGCAGTTGCCGCAGTACATGCAGCGGTCTTCCTTGATGGCGATGGAGTTCACTTTCTTGCCGTCGTGTTCCACCTTGGTGGGGCGCACGGCGGCGGTGGGGCAGGCGGCCACGGCCAGCGGAATTTCGCAGAGCTGGTCGGCCCACTCATGGTCCACCATGGGGGGCTTGCGGTGGATGCCCACCAGGCCGATGTCGGAGCAGTGCACCGCGCCGCACATGTTGATGCAGCAGGCCAGGGCGATGCGCACAGGGGCGGGCAGGCGCATGCTCTTGAAGTCTTCAAACACGGTGTCCATGACGGCCTTGACCGGGCCGGAGGCGTCGGTGGCCGGGGTATGGCAGTGCACCCAGCCCTGGGTGTGGACCATGTTGCTGATGCCGGCGCCGGTGCCGCCCACGGGGAACTTGAAGGAGCCGCCGTCAAACTTGCGGCTGTTCAGGTCGTCGCGCAGGGCCTTCATGGCGGCTTCGTCTTCCACCATGAATTCGATGTTGTTACGGGTGGTCCAGCGCAGGTAGCCGCCACAGTACTTGTCGGCGATGTCGCACAGCTCACGGATGTGGGTGATGGACATGGTGCGGGTGCCGCCCACGCGGACGGTGTAGCACTTGGCGCCGCCTTCGGCTACGTGCAGCAGCACGCCGGGCTCAAGAATTTCATGATAGAGCCACTTGCCGAAGTTGTTTTTGATGACCGGCGGAAAATAGTCGTCGTACTTGTGGGGGCCGATGTCGGTAATGCGGCCTTCCATCGGTTTTTCGGGATTGTACCCGGAAGAAATAAAAGCCATGTTCTTCTCCCCCTTTGACTAGCGTTGATGGCGTTTGCGGTAAGCGGCGAGGTCGCGTTTCCAGCCGCCGGGCACTTCTTCTTCTTTGAAGAAGATATACGGGTTGGAGCGCGGTTCTTTCACATGGTAGGCGGCGGCCGGGGTGTCGGTCACTTCCAGCAGCTTCTGGAAGGAGAGACGCTTCATGGTTTCGCCCACGCGTTCGCGGTTTTTGCCTTCTTCCATCCACCAGTCCCAAATCTTTTCGATGACTTCTTTGACGTCATCGTAAGGGGCTTCACAGGAGATGAAGGGCACCAGCAGCGAACCCATCTGCGCGCCGTCCACCACCGGGGCCTTGGCGCCCACCAGGATGCTGGCGCCGCGTTCGTCGCCGATGTGCAGGGCGCGGGGCATGGTGTTGATGCAGTGCATGCAGCGCACGCAGTCGGCGGTCTTGATGCTGAGCTTGGAGCCGTCCCACTTCATGCACTTGCTCGGGCAGAGGTCGACCACTTCCTTCTGGATGTCGAACTTGCCCCAGTCGCGTCCGGCGTGGGCGCCGGCATTGGGAGAGAACTCGCCGGCCACATAAGCCTTGACGGCTTCCTGGTCGATTTTGATGTCGTCCTTCCAGGTGCCCACCACGGCGAAGTCGGAACGCGCCATGGCGCACACGCAGCCGTTGGGGCAACCGTCGAACTTGAACTTGAACTTGTAGGGGAAGGCGGGACGGTGCAGCTCATCCTGATAATCAATGGTGAGCTGGTAGCACATGTCCTGCGTGTTGTAACAGGCGTATTCGCAGCGGGACATGCCAAGGCAGGCTTCGGGCGTACGCAGGTTGGAGCCGGAGCCGCCGAGGTCCACGTGCATTTTGTGGGTCAGCTCGTGGAACACTTCCTCAAGCTGGGGGGTCTGGGTGCCCAGCAGCACGATGTCGCCGGTGGAGCCGTGCATGTTGGTCAGACCGGAACCGCGCAGATCCCAGATATCGCACAGGTCGCGCAGGAACTTGCTGTGGTAGTATTTGCCCGAAGGCTGTGCCACGCGCATGGTGTGGAAGTGGGCCACGCCGGGGAACATCTGGGGCTGGTCGCAGTACCGGCCGATAACGCCGCCGCCGTAACCGAACACGCCCACAATGCCGCCGTGCTTCCAGTGGGTTTCCTTTTCGTTGTAGGAAAGCTCAAGCACACCCAGCAGGTCTTCGGGGCAGTCCGCGGGGATCTGGTAGTCCAGTCCCTTGGGATTCTTGGCCCGATAGGCCGCTTCCTGTTTGATGTCGGACACAAAGCTCGGCCAGGGGCCGCTTTCCAGCTGGTCCAACAGGGGGGTTGCATGTTTCGCCATTGCCATACCTCCACATGGTTTGTTTGTATCACGCTGCAGCGTGACGTGCCGGTCAACTACAGGGATCCGGCGCAGCGGTCCGGCGCAGCAAACCGGCGCAGCGAGCCGCATGGCGGGCGGCCGGGGTGTGCCGGGCAGAAAGGCCGTCACAACCTTCAAGCCATCCCCGGACTGCCGCCGGAATAATCCGCCCTTAAAAAACGGGCGCGCGCGGGGCGCGAGCCAAGAGCGATCCGGGCATCGGCCCCCATCGGGCCGCAACGCGGTCAAAGTCCTGTATACGTCATTTCTGCCCTGATGACAACCGGGGTGCCCCGTCGGGCGCAAAGCCCCGCTGCAAGCCCGTGAAATGCGGCTTTTGCGCTGCCGGAAAGCCTGTAACATTCCACGGGGCGCGGTGTTGCCCAACGGCGACACCTTTTGCTTTCCCCTTTTTTTGCAAAAATGGCAATGAATTTTTGCGTTATTGTGCAATCTTTCACAATATAGTGGGGCGCAACCCTTGGCAAAGCGCTTCGGTGCGTTTATACTGCTTCAGTCCGCAGCCGCGCGGACGCATTGTCCCGCGGCCTTTTTTGCGACAAACGCACAATGCACCAGCCTGCGACGAGGCGCGCATGAGAGACCAGCTCGGTTTGTATTACCATCCCCAGGCGGGCGACACGCAGTCGCGCGTCTATGTGCGACGCGGCCCTGACGGCGAGGTGGAATTTCGCCTCTGGCGGGCCGACCATCCCGAAGTGTGGGAACGTCATCCCTGGCTCAGCCTGGCCGTGGTGCGGCAGGCTGCCCAGCTCTACCAGCAGGAGCGCAACGGCGAGGCCGACCCCCTGCGCCTTTACGACCTGGCCGTGGCCCGCGCCCTGCTCAAGGAGGCCGAAGCGTGAACGGAGGCTGGCTGGTGGCCAACCGGGATTTTCTGGTGCGCGACCTGGTGCGCGACTACTGTACTGTCTACAGCCTGCTGGCTGATCAGCGCCGCCGCTTTGAAGCGGACGGGGCCGTTTCGTACAGCGCTTTGCGCGACCTGCTGGGCGAATCCATGCGCAAGGGCGTGTTCTGGCGGCTCAAGGACACGGCCCACCATCTTTTTCGCAACACGCCCCATGCCGTGGATCTCACCGAAGCCGACGCGCCGCCCCCCCCGGACGGCGACCCCGCTCCACGGACGCTTCCCGACGGTACGGACGACCCCCGCGCCCTGGAGGCCCTTATAGATTGGTGCGTGGGCTATGCTTTTCACGAATGCGCCAAGCTCAAGGAAGACGCCTTTCAGGGCCAGCACTACGCCAACCGTCTGGTGCAGATAGCCCGCAGCATGACCGTCAGCGTCGAGGCCTACAATCCCCTGCGGGGCCTGGGCGGGCAGACTGCCGAAAGCTCCACCCGCGAGCTGGCCCGCATCATGCACGTGCTGGGGCACGGCCTGCGCCTGCTGGCCCGCTATCTGGCGGCAGAGCGGCAAAACACCCGTCTGGCCCGCTGGCTGGCCAGTGAAGAAGCCTTGGCCGCCAAAGCCTTCGGCCCCAGTTATGACCTGCTTTTGGACGCCCTTTACGACAGCGACCGCGAACGCCTCTATCTTCTGGCCGCCCGCGACTTTCTGGAAGCGGGCCGCCGCGCTCCGGCTCTGGGCCTGCTCCTCCGCGCCCGCGCCGCCGGTCACCTAGGCATGGAGGGGCACAAGCTGCTGGCAAGCCTCAGTCAGACGGAAGAGAAAAACAATCCCGGCGTGTGCGCCGAATGTGGCCGTAACAGCCCTTTGCCTTGCCTCTGCGGCCTGGAGGGGCCCGCGTGCTCCTGAAAAAGAAACCTTCATCGGCCGTCCGCCTTTGGGCCTTGTGCGCCCTGACGGCGTTGCTCTGCTGCGCCCTGCTGGCCGGCTGCGGGGGCCGCTCCTCCTGGCGCAAGGGCGGCGTGCGGGGCACCAAGCCCTATACCGTGCGCGGCAAAACCTATTATCCCCTCAAATCCGCCCACGGTTTTGTGGAAGAAGGCGTGGCCTCCTGGTACGGCCCCGGCTTTCACGGACGCACCACCGCCAACGGCGAGCGCTACAACCAGTATGCCATGACTGCGGCCCACAAGCTGCTGCCCCTGGGCACGCAGGTGCGCGTTACCCACCTGGGCAACGGACGCAGCGTTATCGTGCGCATCAATGACCGCGGCCCTTTTGTGGGCGACAGAGTTATTGATCTTTCCCGCGCGGCGGCCAGCCGCCTGCAGATCCTCGGCCCAGGCACCGGCCGCGTGCGCGTGCAGAGCCTGGGCGGCGTGGACCGCATGCGCGACGACGGCGATCTGGCCGGGGATTTTTATGTCCAGGTGGGGGCCTTTGCCCAACGCGCCAATGCCGACGCGCTGATCAGCATTCTGAGCCGTGCCGGGCACCGCGGCCGCCTGGTCTATGGCAGCAACAGCCTCTGGAACGTTCAGGTGGGCCCCTGGCCGGACACCTTTATCGCCCAGCAGAAGCTCGCGGCCTTCCGCGCGCTGTATCCCAGCGCCTTTGTGGTGGGAGATTAAGACATTGCAAGGTTGCACTGCCCTGGCGGCTGCATAAGCAGGCCCGCCGTGGAGGCACAAGCGCAGCTGCAGCCGTTGCGATGCAGGGTTTTAGCCCGTTACGGCGAAGGAAGGTACGGGCAAAGACAGCAGCGCTATGCAGTTGCGCGCTTGAGCGCCGGAACGAGCGTGCCGTAACTTTTGCAACTGCCTATTCTTAAAGCTAATCTGCGCTAGAGCAGTTAGCGAATGAAATGAGCTAACTGCTCTGCAAGAATTTTCTTGAAAATCCTTGCCACAAAATGCGAGAAGGCAGGCTTTTGCCTGCCGTAAGCGAGCATTTCAAGTGTTAAATGCGCTAAAAGGAGGGGCCCCGCCTCAGCGGCGGCGCGCGCCCAGCACATTGGGCAGCAGGGCGCGCAGGTCGCCGGTCACCAGCAGTCCGGCGGCGCTTTGGCCCACCAGCTCCCGCGTGAGCGCCGGAGAGCGCACCAGCAGCCCGGCCTGGCCGCCGCCTTCCACATACATGACCGTGCGCACGTTGAGCGGCAGGTGCAGCAGTTGCTGGGCAAAGGCGTAGGCCTCCACGGGCTGGCGACAGTGCAGAAAAAGAATCTGCCCTTCTCCGTCCACAGCCACGGCTGAAATGGAATAGAGCGGCCCCCCCGGCGACCAGAGAATGCGGCGGTCCGCGCTGATCATGCGGTAGTTCTGCACCACCAGGCGGTAGCGCTTGAGCTGCTCCTCCCAGCCGGGGGCGTCCTTGTCCAGAATGGTGGCGCGCGGCAGATCCGCCGCATGGGGGCCGGCCACAAAAAAGGCTCCGAAACGCCGCACCAGGCGGCCGTTGTTGACGTGCGCGTCCTCCCGCATATAGCCCGTGCTGGTCAGGCCGTCGGGCAGATACATGCTGGCGTTGATGGCGGCGGCAAGGCCGTACTGTTCGCCCCACTGGCTCAATGTCCGGGGCGGGCCGCCGTCCAGGGAGCGGGCGCAGAGTACAAAGTCGAAGCGTTGCGGGTCAATGCGCAGGGCCGTCAGCTGGGCTTCGCTCTCATGGAGCTGAAATTCACCGAAGAGCAGCCCCGGCTCCAGCTCCCGCCAGGCGGCGCGGCCGGCGCTGTCCACCCCGCCCTGGGGCGGCGCGGCGGGCGGCATGGCCGCTTCGGCCTGCGGCGGAGATTCCGGCGCTGGCAACGCGGCGTCTGCGGGCAGCGCAACCGCCCCTTCCTCAGAGTGTGCGGGCCCTGTGGCCGCTTGGGGCTGCGGTACCGCGGGCGGGGCGAGGTTTTCGGCCGGCGGCGCAAGCCTTGCAGAGGACGGCACGGCCGCTGCGGACGGCGCGGGTGGAACCGGTGAAGGCTGCAGGGCCGCAGGCCCTTGCGCGGGCGGCGTTTGCGAGGCAGAAATGGCCGCCGTCGGCGCGTCCGCGCCAGGCCGCGTGGGTCCATGGGCCGCGGCAAACCAGAGCAGCGCTATGCTGCACAAACCCGCCGCGAACCAGAATGCCCGCCGCTTCCGCCTGTGGGGGCGGGTCGGTCTGCCGGCCGAAGCCGGGTTTGCTGCGTGCGCATCTTTTGCTGCCATACTGCCCCTGCTGCCTCAGAATTACGACCAGACGTCATTTTTGGCAAGCCGGGTCCGGCCTGTTTTTGTTCAGCCCGTATTCTACCATGGCGGCAGCCTTGACATATCAGCTTATCTTGATACAGTTATTAAGTATCCCGCTAACGCCATCTTGGTGTATCGTATCTTTGAGAAGGACGGCAGTATGAACATTGGCCGAAAAATCCGCGCCGCCGGCGCGCCTTTTTGTTCCCTGGAATTTTTTCCGCCCGCGGATGCGGCCCAGCTGCCGGAATTTTACGCCACGGTGGAGCGTCTGCGCGGCCTGGCCCCGCTGTTTGTTTCGGTAACCTACGGCGCGGGCGGCGCACGGCAGCAGAACACCCTCACCGTCACCACGGAACTGGCCCGGCGCGGTCTCACGGCCATGGCCCACCTCACCTGCGTGGGGGCGGAGGCGGCGTCCATCGCGGCCTTTGTAGCTGCCCTGCGCGCCGCCGGGGTGGATAATGTACTGGCCCTGCGCGGCGATCCGCCCGCCCGCCAGGCCGGCGACCAGCCCTGGGACTGGAGCCGGGCGCGCTTTCGTCACGCGGCGGACCTGGTGGCCTTTGTGCGCGAGCGCGAACCGGGTATGGGCATAGGGGTAGCAGCCTACCCCGCGCCGCATCCCGAATCCCCCTCCTTTGCCGAAGACCGTCGCCGCACGGCGGAAAAGCTCCGGGCCGGCGCGGACTTTGCTTTGAGCCAGCTTTTTTTTGACGCCCGCGAGTATGAAGATCTGGTGGCCCATTTGCGCGCCCAGGGCATTGCCATCCCCATTGTGCCGGGCATTCTGCCCATCCAGAGCTTTGACTCCTTACGCCGGGTGCTTTCCCTGTGCGGCGCCAACATCCCCGGCAAACTTTATCTGGACCTGGAAGCCGCCGATGCCAGGGGCGGCGCGCAGGCCGTGCGTGACGTGGGTTTGGACTTTGCCGTGCGACAGATCCGCCGTCTGCTGGACAGCGGCGCACCCGGCATCCATTTGTACACCCTCAACAAGGCCGAGCTCTGCCTGCGCCTGGCGCAGGAGGCTGGGTTGGCCTGCGGACAGCCATGCGCAACGCGCTCCTGACGCTGTTTGTCGTTGCCCTGCTGGCCTGCGTGGGTGTTGCCTCGCTGACGCCGGAAGCGGCCCGCCAGAGCTCGCCTGCCAGCGCAGAACCCACCCAGAGGGAAAGCGTTTGCACCCAGGTCACCCAGGCCGCCCAGAGCCTGCTGGCGCCGCAGTTCCATCCCGCAGAGCATTTTTTTGCGGAGCCCGTCACCGTAACCCTGTCCACGCCGCAGGCCCAGACCCGTATTCACTACACCCTTGACGGTTCCGAGCCTACGCCGCAAAGCCCTGTGTACGCCGCGCCTCTTGTCCTGACGCCGCAACAGAACACCACCTGCGTGGCGATCAGGGCCATGGCCGTGGCCCAAGGCCGGACCAGCGCCGTCAGCACGCACAGTTATTTTTTTGATTCCCACATTGCCGAGCGGTTTTCGTCCTACGTCGTTTCCCTTTCCACAAACCCGGCCAATCTCTACGACGATGACCGCGGCATCCTGGTGCCGGGCAAACGGCGCGCGCTCTCCGAGGCGCAATACCCGGAACGCCCGCCCGAAGCCCATGACGCCAACTACAAGGGCCGTGGGCGCGCATGGGAGCGCCCCGTCCATGTGGAAGTCTTCAGCCCGGAGGGCACACGTCTTCTGGAGCAGCAGGCCGGGCTGCGGGTTTTTGGCGGCGTTTCACGCGCGGCAGCGCAAAAGTCCTTGCGGCTTGTGGCTCGCAAAAGCTATGCCGGGGGACGTGGCAAGTTTTCCTATCCTTTTTTCCCGGAGCTGGCTGACCCGGCCGCCCCGCGCCCCGTTCTTTCCTTTGACGGGCTGGTGCTCAGCAACGGCGGCCAGGACCTGGAAGACGCTCAGCTGCGCACGCCCCTGCTTTCCCGCCTGGCGGCCGAGGCCGGTTACCCCTGGGTGGCCCYGGTTGATTCCGCCGCCGTCTTCCTCAACGGCGTCTACTATGGGCACGCCTTCCTGACCACGAGGGTGGACGACAGCTTTCTGGCCGATCTTCTGGATGTGCCCAGAAAGGACATCACTGTACTGGGCGGCGGCGTGCGGGAGCTGCGTGCATCTCATAAGTATCCGCGTTTGCTGCATCTTTATGAGATAAAAACGTTTCGCGAACTTGCCCTGGACTGTGCAAACCGTCCTGCGGACGTCACGCTGCCGGCGGCTGTTGCCCGGCAAATAGATGTGGACAATCTGCTTTTCTACTACGCCATAGAAATCTATCTGGACAACCGGGACTGGCCCGACGACCAGAACAACACCAAAGTCTGGCGCTACAGCGGCGACGCGCCCCAGCCTCTGCCGGAACTGGACGGCCGCTGGCGCTATGTGCTCTACGACCTGGACGCCACCACCATGAGCCCCTGGCATGGCATGAAAAAGCCCGACAACCCCAGCCTTGCGCGGGTCATGGAAAAAAGTCCGATTTTTGCCGCCTTGCTTAAGCAGCCCCAGTTGGCGGCACAGTTTGCCAACAATATGTGTGACATGGCTTTTGCCCACTTTACTCCCGACAAGGTCCGCAAGGGTATGACGGCTCTGGAGGCCCGCAGCCAAAAAGAAGTCCGTTACGCGGCCCAATACGGCGCATACAGCCCGCCTGGCCTGTGGCAAACCATCACCACAGGTCGACAAAACATCCTGCATTTCTTTGAAAAACGTCCAGAAGCTGTGCTGCGCGAGCTGCGCGCCGCCTTCGGCTATACCGATCTCTATGCGGTGAGGGTTCAGGGTCGGGCCCGCTGCAACACTGTGGGGGGAGAAAACCCCGCGGGCTGGTATTTTGTAGAAAACTCCGTTATCATAGAACCTTTGCTGTTGCCTGGCACTGCCCTGGACCATTGGGAGGTCAATGGCCTTGTGCGCCGAGGGGCAACCCTGACGGTTTCCGCCAAAGACGCCGTGGACGGCCGCGTGCAGGTCAGGCTGGTGAGCCGGCCGGCCCCTGTGCCCTTTGTGCTGGAAGACGCCTACGACCAGGATGTCCTGTGCGGTTTTGTTCTGCATAACATCAGTGCGGCGCCGCAGCGCGCGGACGGCCTCTACCTGAGCGACAGGCTGGACAGGCCGCGTAAATTTTCTGTGAAGGATCTGGTGCTGCAGCCCGGCGAGCGCGTCCGATTTGTGGGCAAAAAACATCACCATGCCAAAGCGCTGCTGCAGCGCAACGTCAACTTCAACCCCAGGCGGGGTGAAACCGTCTATCTGCGCGACGGATCCGGAAACATCCTTTCCTCCGTTCGCGTGCGGTAACGCGCCCACTCCGCTCCGGGCCCGCCCTGGTGCCCCATGACCGAAGAAATCCGCCAGATCCTGCTTCTGCTGTCACAACAGGAGAGCCTCGGCCTTGTTTCCCTGGCCACCACCCTGGCCGTAGCCCTGGGCTGCGGTCTGGCCATCTATCTGCTCTACAAATACTTTTACCGCGGCGTGGTCTACAGCGAAAATTTCGGCGTCCTGCTTTTGCTGGTCAGCGGCGTCACGGCCTTTATTATTATTACTATCGGCACCAACTTTGTGCTTTCGCTGGGCATGGTGGGCGCGCTCTCCATTGTCCGCTTCCGCGCGCCGGTCAAGGATCCCCTGGATGTGGGCTTTCTGTATTGGAGCATCGCCGCCGGGCTCACCGCCGGGGCGCGGCTGTACACGGTGGCCATCTTCGGCACGGCAGTGCTGGGGCTGGTCTACATCCTCATGAATTACGCGCGCAAGGAAAAGCGCGTTTTCCTGCTCATCCTGCGCTACGCCACCGAGGTCGATGCGGCTGTCGCCGCCCTGCTCACGCCCCTCAAGGGCAAGCTGAAAAACAAAAGCTGCCGCAACGGGCTGACGGAACTGACCCTGGAAGTCCGGCTCAAAAACAGCCGGACCGTCTTTCTGGAAACCCTGGCCGCCGCCCCTGGCGTGGAAACCGCCACATTGGTGGAGTACAACGGCGATTACGTTTAACTGCAGCCGTGCTCCATGAGGCAGAATCGGGCCATGACGTATTTGGAGATGGCCAACTGGTTGAACTCCATGCCCGCGAACAAACCGGCCACCACGCTGGGCAGAAAACCGTCGCACTTCAGTTCCAGAATGACCAGCCCGTCCGTCTGCACGGGCAAAGAAAACGCAGCGCCGGGCCGGGCGGCCCGCAGGTTGCTGTCAAACGTCACACGCACATTGCCCGGCGTATAGCTGAAAGCCTCGCGGTCGTAGTCCACCCGCACCACCGGCCGCAGCCAGGACCGCAGCCAGGCGGCGTACAGCGCCCGCCACACCGGCGCATCCTCCCCGGCAGCACAGGCGCAATCTCCCCGATTCAGCCGTTCAAACTGCGCCGCATTGAGCCAGGTCTGCTCCTTGCGGGAAAGATCGCCGCACTTGTGCTTGCGCTCCAGCCGCGCCTGCGCCGTGGCGCCGTTGTACCAGCGTACCCGCCATTTGTCCCGCACCAGCGCCCCGCACTGCTTCTGCCGCAGGGCCGTGTCGTAGATATCGTCAAAATACAGGCTGCTGATGTGGTAGGGGCCGTCCTGCGAATACGCGTCCGGACGCAGCAGCCAGGCCACCCTTTGCCGCAGCACGGCCGCGTCGGACGGAGTAAGGTAGTATTTGCGCTCTTGGCGAAAGCCAAGCTGCGCGGCGGGCGCGTGCCGGGGCAGGGGCGACGGGAAGGACATTTTTTTATGTTACATTTTGATGTCAAGCGAGTAAAGCGCGCCGCACCTGACCACAAGCCATATTGACCGCCCGCTGTCACACAGGGTAGGTTGCGCCATGTCCAGTGCCATTCAGAAAGGCCATGGCAGTCTGCTCCTGGCCGTATGCGCTTCCCTTTTTTGTATGCCCTTTATGATGGCAGGGGTTAACGCCGTACTGCCGCCTCTGGGCCTCAGTCTGCACGCCAGCGCGCGCGAACTGGGCCTCATGGGGGCCTTTTACGCCATGGGGCTTGCCGTATTTCAGCTGGCGGGCGGCAGCCTGGGCGATATCTGGGGCTACCGCCGCGTTTTCCTCTGGGGCGTGGGCATTTTTGCCGCCACCGGCGCTTTGCTCGGCTTTGTGAACTCTGTGCCCGCTTTCCTGGCCCTGCGTTTTGTGCAGGGCGTGGGCGGGGCCATGTTCAACGCCTGCGGCCTGGCCCTGTTGGCCTCGGCCGCGCCCGAAGGCAAACGCGCCTCCTACCTGGGCTACAGCGGTTCGGCCGTTTACGCCGGCATTGCCTGCGGCCCGCCCCTGGCCGGACTTGTGGCCGGCAATCTGAGCTGGCGCTGGCTGTTCTGGGGCAATGCCCTGGCCTGTGTGGGCGTGTTCCTGCTTATGCGCTGCGCCGTGCGCCTGGACTGGAGCCCCGCCAAAGACAAGTCCTTTGATTGGAAAGGCTGCAGCGTCTATGCCGCGGCCATGACCGCCCTGACCTTCGGCTCTTCCGAGCTGGCCGACGCCCCGGCCCTGGCCGGGGGCCTGCTGGCGGGCTTCGTCCTTTTGCTGGCCCTGTTCTGCCGTATGGAGCTCCACAGTCCCCATCCCCTGTTGGACCTGCGTCTTTTGGCCCGCAACAGGGTCTTTGCCCTTTCCTCCCTGGCGGCCTTCATCAACTACAGCTCGTTTTTCGGGGTCATGTTTTTTTTCAGCCTCTATCTGCAGCTGGGCCGGGGCTGCAGTGTAGAGCAAGCCGGGCTTTTTTTGGCCGCGCAGTCCCTTATCCAGGCCCTGACCACCCCCTTGGCCGCCCGGCTCTGCGCCGCCTTTCCTCCGGGCCGGGTCAGCGCTGTGGGCGTGGCCCTCTGCGGTCTGGGCCTGCTGGTCTGCGGCTTCCTGCGGCTGGATTCGCCCTACTGGCTGCTGTTTGCGGCTATGGGCCTGCTGGGTTCGGGCATCAGCCTTTTTGCCCTGCCCAATACCACCATCATTCTGGAAAGCGCAGGCCGGGACCATGTGGGGCAGGCCTCAGGCCTCACCGGCGCGGTGCGCACGGGCGGGCAGCTCATCAACATGGCCTGCATCACCCTGACGTTGGGCTTTTTTCTGGGCGACCAGCCCGCCGGTCCTGAAAATATTGACGCCTTCATGGCCGCCATGCGGCTGGACCTGACCATCTTCGGTCTGCTTAACCTTCTGGCCGTGGGCTGCGTTCTGGCCCGCAACCGCAGTTAGCGCATATTTCCTTTACGTGTGTTGCCTCAGGGCGCGTTCCACGCGAGGCTGCCGCAGCCCCGCGCCAGGAAAATTCCTCAGGCTTTTTCTTTGTGCCGCCGCTTGCGGCGTTCTTTTTCTTCAAGCAGAGCACGCTGCTTGTCAAAAGGCACTCAGCCGCAGCTCATGCGGTCTACCTGCAGCCAGCCTTTCCGCAAGGCCAGAATATACAAAGCCGCAACACCGCCGAAAACCAGCAGCAACACCAGCAAATCCGCCATATATCCTCCCTGGAGCTTTTTTTGTTTTGCACTCGCTCCGGCAACTGCACGGACAGGCGTCCACCGTAACGATACAATCGGTTATTATTAATAATAATTCCAAGTAAACCTGAAAGCAATGGCCTCAGGCCCTAAACTTGGACGATACGCCGCCGAAGATACGGGCAGAGGCAAACGCGTTTACGGCGGAAAAATCTTCCCCTGGCGCGCGTGCACGCTTTTTGCATTGTTTTTGGCAAACCGCGCCGTGCCGACGGCATGCGCGGCACATCGTGCGGGGAGGCGCCTATGGCCATCAGCATTTCCGGTTCCAACGCCATTTCCGGCCTGAGCGGCATGGATACTGATTTTGACGAGGTTCTCGCCAAACTGAAAGAGGTGGAATCCACCCAGCTCAACCGTCTGGAGGCCTGGAAGGACGACTGGAACCTGCGCTACGAGGCCTTTGGCGAAATCATCGGGCAGGTGCAGACCGCTCAGAATGTGCTCTCCAATCTGGCCAATAAAAATAATTTCGTCAGCAAAAACGTTACCAGCAGTGATGAAAATGTCGTCACCGCCGTGGCCAGCGCCTCGGCGCAGGACGTGCAGCACAACATCACGGTAAACCAGATGGCCAGCAACGCCGTCTGGGCCAATATGCACATCTACGATTCCAAAACGGAAATCATCAATACTTCCGGGGAAACCCAGACGTTTTCCTACACTTATGCGGGGACCACACACACCCTGGAAATAGCCCCCAAAACCACCCTGGAATCTTTCGCCAGCCTCATTAACGGCGATGTCGACAACCCCGGCGTCAAGGTCAGCCTGGTGCAGACCGGTTCCGGCTATGTGTTTCAGATGGCCGGCACGAGCACGGGCGAAGCCAACGACCTGGTCATCAACGACGCCGACCTGGTGGGCATGACCTCTGCCGGCGCGACCTCCTCCTGGCAGACCAACGGACTGCTGGCCCTGAACAAAACCATTACCGACCCCAACCAGTATGCCTATGATCTGCTTACGGAGGACGGCAACTGGTTTACGGTCAGCATCACCGGCGACAAAACCAATGAAGATCTGGTCAATCAGATCAACGCCCAGACCGGCCGCAGCGTAGCCAGTCTGGACCAGGACGGCAACCTGCAGTTTCAGGATGTCAAGGCCGTATACCGGCGCGATACTGAAGCGCAGGCAAGCCGCACCTCCGGCAGCACCACCCTGGGCATCGGTTCCAACCTCAAAGCCACGCTGAGCGCGGATACTACGGTCAGCTTCACGGTCAACGACGGCGCGGTGAGCAGCACCCACACGTTGGAACTCAAGGCCGGCGCTACCATGAAGGAAGCCCTGCTGCAGATTGCCCAGGCTGCGGGCAGCAGCAGCGCTGAGATGACCCTCAACAGCGCCGGCGGCTGGGAGATGAAGATCGCCAACGTCAGCGACCTTACTTTCAGCGCCGATGTGGGCATTACCCACAGTGAAACGACCGCCAACCTTGGGACGCGGCAGGACGACGCCAGTGAACTCTCGGCCAGCGTCAAGCTGACCTTCGACAAGGACATGCTGAGCCAGAAGCTGGGCGGCGACAGCGCCGACGGCAGCGACTACGAATATACCATTATCAAAACCGACGGCACTACGCAAAAGGTTACCATAGCCAACACGGCAACATACGACGATCTGCTGACGCAACTGGGCGGCACAACGTCCACCGACAGTGACGGCAACACCGTTGTCACCCTGGACGACACGGAGAATTTTTATCTCAGCAGCGGATTGGGCGGGGGCCTGGACGGCCTTGCCGTCAGCGTCCAGGCCACAACGCGGCTGACCGGCATGGACGGCAGCGCCACCATAGACGCCACGCAGCCGGAGCTGAGCTATTCCATTACCCTTAACGGTGGCGAAACCGTGACCGTGGACGGCATCGCCAGCGGATCCAGCATCAAAGACATTTACGAAAAAATTGCCGCAGCGCTGGACGGCACCGGCGCCACGGCCACCCTGGTGGACGCTGAGGGTAATGCCTGGGACGGCACGGACGCCACCGGTTCCTACTACCTCCAGGTCGGCAATGTCCAAAGCGTCAGCGGCCCCGGCATCAGCGGTCAGGTGGCTTCCTCTTCGGTCTGGAACATCCAGCGCGCCGCCAACGCCCGCTATACCGTGGACAACTGGCCCATGGAGATGGAGTCCGCCAGCAACAGCGTGAGCGACGTCATTGAGGGCGTGGTTTTCAGCATTCAGGATACGGGTACGGCCCGCATCAGCGTGAGCACGGACATTGCCTCGGTGGAGGAATCCATCCAGACTTTTCTGGACGCGGTAAACTCCGTTTTGCTGACCATCCAGGATTATACGAAGTACGATGAAACCAAGGAAACCACCTCCAGTGATCCCGACGATATAGGCAACGACAACTACAGCGCTTCACAGCTTACTTCCGAAAAAGGCGGTTTGCTGCAGGGCAACTACGGCGTGCAGCTTTTCGCCTCGCGCTTTTCCGGCCTTCTGGGCAGCTCTCCGCCAGGTTTCCAAAGCCGCACCAGCGCCACAGACCTGCTTTCGGGCGACGTGCTGGCCAACCTGGCCAACATGGGCATCAAGACCGACACCGACGAAAACAGCGATACTTACGGCCTGCTGGTCATAGCGCCCGAATCCAGCCTCGCTGCCCTGCAGCAGCTGGACCAGGAAAACTATGAGGACATGATCAACAACAACCTGGAAGCCGTGGTGGATTTTTTCTGCTCCAGCGGCACCGGGGCCAGCTCGTCCGCAGACTTTCGTTACAACAGCCATGTGGCCGGCATCACCAAGGGCGGCACGTATGACGTCAGCTATTCCGTGGATGCGGACGGCAATATAGAGCACGTCTATGTGGGCGGGGTGGAGGCCACCCGCGATACCAGCCAGCCCGGCTATTACTACAGTGTGGCCAGCGGTGACGCGCGCGGTCTTTCGTTGAGCATCGATGACCTCAGCGAAGGCGCCCACTCAGGGCAGATCCGCATCAAGGAAGGCCTGATCCCCACTGTCAACAGTTTTCTGAAAAGCGAACTGACCTACAACGACGTCAATGTCAGCGCCAATGCCACGGATGATCAGATCGCCGACGCGATATATCTCAAATCACAAAACGGCGCGCTGATGGTTTTGCAGGTAAACTACAAAACCATCATGGAAAATATTGAAGACAAAATTTCAAAAGAGCAGGACAGGCTTGAACTTTGGGAGTCTCGGCAAAAAACCTATTTTGCCAATCTTGAAACCCTGCTCAAGCAATACAGCACCATGCAAGATCAGCTGGAAACCCAGCTCAAGCAACTCTCCAGCAGCAGTGATTAGCAGCCACCAACCGTCGCCCCCAGGGGCTTGAGGATGAGACTATGAACAAAGCGGCGCAAGCCTATTTTCAAACCAATGTGGCCACCACCGACCAAGGGCAGCTTCTGCTCATGCTCTACGACGGCGCTCTCAAATACTTGCATCAGGCCCGTGACAAAATGCTGGCCAACGATTTTGCCGCCAAGGGCATGCTCATCTCTCGCGTCATTGACATCGTCAACGAGCTGGCCGCCTCCCTGAATATGGACAAGGGCGGCAGTCTTGCCGTGAACCTCAATAACCTCTATCTGCTCTGTACGGCCCGCCTGCTGCGCGCCAACCTCAAAATGGATCTGGAATCCCTGGACAGCGTGGAGCATATCCTTTCCGGCCTGCGCGACGCCTACGCCCAGATCATTGAAACCCCCGAGGCCAGACGGGCCGCCTCAGACATCGCCAGCCGCCTGCAGCCCCAGGGCGCGACCCTGCGCACGGCCCAGCCCATCCTGCCGCCCCGGTCCATAGGCGTGCCCAGTGCCCAGGCCCGCGCCGTCTATGGCCGCACGGCCGCCGCGGCCGGGGAAGAACCGCCGCAGGCCCGCGTCCAGGCCTTTACCCCTGCCCCCGAGCGGCCGGGCCGCCTGCCCGGAGCCTACGGCAAACTGCAAGGCGAGCGCTGAGCCGAAGCCGTTTGGTTTTGCGTACCTTCTTAAACGGGTAACGGCGCCCATTTTGGCGCTTGGCAGTGCAATGAACAGCACTGCCGCCTTGGCCCCGCCACCGGCGTTCTGTGTTGGCCCGCCGGTGACGGGCCAGGCTGCGTCAGCGCCTTTGCGCGGCTTGTGGCCCTGCGCCGCAAACGCTACACTGCGGCAAAAGCCTTTGATAAGGCAGGAATCTCCATGCCGCAGCGCCGTTTTTTCTCGCCGGGGCGGGCCGGTCTGCCCCCTGCCCTGATGTTTCAGGGCACCTGTTCCAATGCGGGCAAAAGCCTGCTCACAGCGGGCCTGTGCCGTCTGCTGGCCCGGCAGGGCTTGCGGGTAGCCCCCTTCAAGGCCCAGAACATGTCCCTCAATTCTTTTGTGACGGCGGAAGGGGGCGAAATGGGCCGGGCCCAGGTGCTGCAGGCCCTGGCCTGCGGCCTCGCGCCCGACGTGCGCATGAATCCCGTCCTGCTTAAGCCTACCTCGCAGATCGGCTCACAGGTGCTGGTGCTGGGGCGGCCCGTGGGGCAGATGCGCGTGGCCCAGTATCTGGAGTACAAGCCCAGGGCCTGGCGGGCTGTGTGTCGCGCCTACCGCGAGCTGGCGGCAGACCGGGACGTGCTGGTGCTGGAAGGCGCGGGCAGCCCGGCGGAAATCAATTTGCGCGCCCACGATATCGTCAATATGCGTATGGCCCGCTATGCCGGGGCGCGTGTGGCCCTGGTGGCGGATATAGACCGGGGTGGAGCTTTTGCGGCTCTGGCGGGTACCCTGGCTCTGCTCACCCGCGCGGACAGGGCGCGCGTGGCCGGGCTTATTCTCAATAAATTCCGGGGAGACGCCAGCCTGCTCACCCCGGCCCTCACGGCCATCAGCCGCCGCACGGGCAAGCCCTTTTGGGGCGTTGTGCCCATGCTGGAGGACCTGCGCCTGCCGGAGGAAGATTCCGTAAGTTTCAAGGCCGGGCTTACGCCCGGACTGCACGCGGGCGCGGGCGGGGAGGCGGCCGGGGGGCTGCTGGACGTGCTGGTCGTGGACCTGCCGCACATCAGCAACGCCACCGACCTGGACGCCCTGCGCAACGAGCCGGGCGTGCGCTTGCGGGTAGCCCGACGGGCCGAGGACTGGGGTGCGCCTGAAGTCGTGCTCTTGCCCGGCAGCCGGAATACGGCGGCGGACGCCCGTTTTTTGCGCGCCGGCGGTCTGGCTGCGTCTGTTGTGGCTTTTGCGGCCCGCTGCCTGCGCACCGGGCGCGGGGCCCTGGTGGGCGTGTGCGGTGGCCTGCAACTGCTGGGGGCGGAAATTCTGGATCCGCTGGCCCTGGAAGAAGGCGGGCGGGAGGCAGGGCTCAATCTGCTGCCCCTGCGCACCACGCTGCAGGCGGCCAAGCAACTGCGCCGGACCACGGGCACGGCCCTGGCGGCGTTGACGGACGGCGAGGCGGACGCGGCCGTGACCGGTTACGAGATCCACCACGGCAGCACAGAAGTTGTGACCAGGGTGGCGCGTCTGCCCGCAGCGGGAGAGCCTACGGTGCTGTTGCGGGACGCGGCTGGCGCGGCCCTGGGCTGGGGCCTGTGCGACGCCGCGGGCCGCGCGCGGGTCTGGGGCAGCTATCTGCACGGCCTGTTTGACGCCGACGTTTTTCGGCACGCCTTTCTGGCTGCCCGGCGGGCAGAGGCCGGCCTGCCTCCGGCCCCTCAGGCCGCCTACGACCTGGGGCCGGAGCTGGATCGCCTGGCGGACTGTCTTGAGGCGGCTTTGGACCTGCCCGCCGTGTATGCCCAGCTACGGTTGTAAAGGGGCTGTTCCTTACAGCGAGGTAGTCAGATCCTTGCCCAGCGCCTTGTTGAGAATAAACAGGGGCGCCAGTACGGAAACGATGAGGATGGCCCCGTAGGCCGAAGCCGGGCCAAAGTCACCGCTGCCGATATACTGAAAGACCTGTACGGTCATGGTGCTCCACGGTCCGTAATAGAGCACGATGGTGGAGCTCAGTTCCGCCAGGGTTGTCACCCACATGATGATGGCCCCGGCCGCCACGCCGGGCAGCATGGCGGGCACCACCACCTTGAGAAAGGTCCGCAGAGGGGGCACGCCCAGGCTGATGGAGGCCTCTTCTACCGAAACCTCGATCTGTCGCAGCAGGGCGGAAGTGGTTTTGACGGAAAAGGGCGTTTTGCGGATGAAGTAGGCCAGCACAATGATCATCCAGGTGCCGGTGAGCACCACAGGGCCCGTATTGTAGGTGGCCGCCAGGGCGATGCCCATCACGGATCCGGCAATGACCAGGGGCAGCATCATGGCCAGGTCCAGAGCATAGCCGATGACCCCGCCCTTGCGCACTACCAGGTAGCTGACGGCCAGGCCGAAAACCATGCCGATGACCGTGGCTGTGGTGGACAAAAAGAAGGAATTGAGGATGGGCCGGGGGGCGACCTTCAGGGCGATGAGCAGGTTGTCCAGCGTAAACTGGCCGTAGTAGAGGACCGGTCCGTTGGTTTTGGTCACAGCCGCCACCATGACCATGACAAAGGGCGCCAGGGAAATAAAGACGACAAGGGCGCAAAAGCCCCAGGCCAGCGCCCTGCCCAGGGGGGGCAGGGTTTTGATTTCCGGCGGGCGCAGCGCGGACATGGCGTAATTTTTTCGTTCCACCCACAGCTTCTGCAGCACGGTGAGGGCCAGGGTAACCACCACCAGCACGGTGCTCAGCGTGCCCGCCATGGAAGGGTTGCCGCCCATTTCGCTGACAAACTCGCTGTAGGCCTGCTCTGCCAGCACCTTGTAGTCGTTGCCGATGATGGTTGGCACGCCGAAGTTTTCAATGGACATGCAAAAAACGATCAGCGCGCCGGAGGCTATGGCCGGCGTGACCACCGGCAGGGTTACGGTGCGGAAAACCCGCCAGGGCGAAGCGCCCAGGTTGCGGGCGGCTTCTTCCAATGAGCGATCCACGGAATTGATGGCCGCGCCCACCATGAGAAAGACAAAGGGGAAAAATTGCAGGGTAAACACCAGCACCACGCCCTGCCAGCCGTAGATGCTGGGGATGTGCAACCCCAGATCGGCAAAAAAACGGGTGATGATGCCGTTGCGGCCCAGAAGCAGCAGCCAGGCTTCCGCGCCGATAAAGGTGGGCAGAATGAGCGGCAGGGTGCCCAGTGTGCGCAGCGCGGTAGCGCCGGGCAGTTTGTAGCGGGTGGTAAAAAAGGCGAAGGGCACGCCGATGAGCACGCTGAAGAAGGTGGCCAGGCCGCTCATGAACAGGCTGTTCCACAGGCAGCGGCGGTAAAAGGGCGTGGTAAACACGCTCAGGTAGTTGTCCCAGGTAAAGGCCCCGGTTTCCGCGCTGAGCAGGCTGGCCTGAAAAATGGCGTACATGGGGTACACCACCAGCAGTACAAGCGTCAGCGCCGCCAGCAGAAAAATCAGGTTCCAGACGGAAAAAAGTTTGCGCAGGGCCATCAGCCTTCCACCCTGACCGGGCTGGTCGGCGCGAAGCAGAGCCGAATTTTGTCGCCTGGTTGTTTGGTTTCACCGCCGCGCAGGGCGGGCACGTCCACTCGCAGCACCGTGCCCAGCGCCGCCACATGGCAGACCAGGGTGGCCCCCAGAAACATGACGTCGCGCACCCGCCCGGTAAAGGCATTGGGCGCTGCGGCGTCGGGGKCGATTTCGCGCAGCCAGTCCGGGCGCAGCATCAGGTGCACGGGTTCGCTCAGGCCGGGGTCGTCCATAACGACGTCAAACTCCGTCTCGTCGCACAGCATTCTGGCCGTGCGGCGCGGCGCATCCCAGTCCAGAGGGCGCATTTCCAGCATATTGCAGGCGCCCATGAATTCCGCCGTAAACCTGTTGACGGGCGAGAAATAGATGCCCCGCGGGCTGTCCACCTGCTGCAGCTTGCCGTTGTAAAAAATGGCTATCCTGTCGGACACGGCCATGGCTTCTTCCTGGTCGTGGGTCACATAGATGGTGGTGATGCCGAGGCTCTGCTGTATCTGGCGGATTTCTTCGCGCATGGTCACGCGCAGTTTGGCGTCCAGGTTGGACAGGGGCTCGTCCATGAGCAGCACGTCGGGGCGGATGACCAAGGCGCGGGCCAGGGCCACGCGCTGCTGCTGCCCGCCTGAGAGCTGGCGGGGGTAGCGGTCACGCAGGTTGAGAAGCTGCACGGCCTCCAGAATTTCCTCAACCCGGCTGCGTATGGTCGTGTGGGGAAGCCTGCGCGCCGCCATACCGTAGGCCACATTGTCAAAAACCGTCATGTGCGGGAACAGAGCGTAGTTCTGAAAGACCATACCCGTGTTGCGCAGGTGTGCGGGAGCGTTCAGGATGGATGTGCCGTCAAAGCGGATGTCGCCGCTGTCGGGGTCGTTAAAGCCGGCTATCATCCGCAGCAGGGTGGTTTTGCCGCAGCCGCTGGGGCCCAGAAGGGTAAAAAATTCGCCGTCGCCGATCTTCAGGTTTACCTTGTCGACCACCCGCAGCTGGCCGAACTGTTTAACAACATCCACTAACTCAATGTGCACTGGCGTATCCTTCTTGAACGTCCTCAAGGGCCGCGCTGAGGTGGTATCAGCAGAACGGTCGTACTCCAGACGCATCCCGGGCGCGGCCTGCGCCGCACCCGGGAAAATACGCCTACGGCTTTTGCAGAACCTGTTTTTTCCACCAGCCCAGGAGCTGTTTTTGCAGCGCGTTGGCCTCGGCGGGGTCAAAGCTCTGCAGCAGCGTGATGTTTTGCAGTGTGGGCATGCCCGCCACGGCAACGGCGTCGGGCCGGGCGGGGCGGCGGAAGTATTTCTGGAAGATGCCGTCCACCACAGGCTGGGAGAGCAGATAGTCCACCAGGGCTTTGGCCTCCTGCGGGTGTTTGCAGCCGGCAATGACGGCCGCGCCTTCAGGGGCGGCGATGACGCCGTCGGCGGGGTAGATGACGCGCACGTCCTGCGCGCCGCCGGCCACATAGCGGTGGGCGGCGTATTCCATAGTTATGGCCAGGGGAAATTCCCCTTCGGCGGTGCCCTTGTATACGAGGCTGGAGCTGTCCAGAATTTTAACGTTATTGAGCAGTTGCTTCAGCCCGTCCCAGCCGTAGAGTTTGTATATGCCGTAGACCTGCGCGTAGGCCGAGCCGGATTTCAGGGGGTTGGCCATGACCACCTTGTCTTTCCATTTGGGGTCCAGCAGATCCTTCCAGGTTTTGGGCATGTCTGCGGTCGGCACCAGCCGGGTGTTGGCCATGATGATCATCAGGTGCATGTTGGCGGCGGTCCAGCGGTGGTCTTTTTCCACAAAGGCCGGGGGCAGCACGGCGGCTTCGGGCGAAGCGTAAGGCATGAAGTCGGCCTTGGCGTTATCCAGTACGGCCACGTCGCCGCTCCAGAACACATCGCAAAGGGGGTTGGCCCTTTCTGCGGCGATACGCTTCATGGCTTCGCCGGTGCCCATGCGCACCACGGTGAGCTTGATGCCGGTTTTCTTTTCAAAATCCAGCGAGATGGCGTCCAGCATGTCGGGCTGGTTGGAGGAGTAGAGGACTACTTCCCTAGCTACGGCCGCAGTGGCCAGGCAGAGCGTCAAGGCCACCAGAACAAGCAGGGAACAAAGTTTTTTACTGCAAGCGTTCATGCAATCCCCCCCGGCAATGGGTCATAAAAAAGGAACAGGCATCTGACAATAATAACAAAATACGCTTCAAAAATCTTAAGGTCAAGGTTTGCGGGGCGTATAGCTGAGCTCCCTGGCCGTGCTGTTGCCTGAGCTTTGCGGCATGTGTCCGTTTTTAAGCGTGCGCCCGCCCGCCATGACCGCGCCTGCCGCACGATGCGGGGACGCCCGGCACAGCTCTGCGCGGGAGATTTTTGCGGCACGGGGGACGGTTGCAGGCAAAAGTCCCCCATGCCGTAAAAGTGTTTTATCCCCCCAGGCCGTGGGGATTGAGGGCGATGCGGTTGCGCTCCACGGCCACGGCCAGTTCCGGCAGCAGGTCGTGGAGCGCGTTCATGTCGCTGGCGCGGGCGGCGCGTTCCACGCAACGGGCCATGCGGGCCAATACGCGGAAGCCGAAGGCGTCCGATTCTGCGGCAATGCGGGCGGCGGCTTCGCCCACCACGGGGCAGCGCCGGTTGCGGTAGCCTTCCTGCGCGTCTTCCATGGCGGCGTCCAGGCGCTCCACCAGACGGATCAGCGTGGCGTCTTCCTTGGGCGGGGCGGAGAAAGGCGTTGCTTGGGGCGTTGAAGTTGCCAGGGATTGCTGCGCAGGCGGCGCGTCCCGCTCTGGAGCCTGCGGTGGGGCTTGCGTGCGAGCGGCTGGCCTGGAAGAAGGCGCGGCGGACTGCGCCGCAGCCCCTGACACGGCTGCAGAAGGCTGCATTTTCGCAGAAGGCGCGGCCCCGGCGATGAAATTGACGATGGAGGTCTGCTGGCCATTGGCGGCGTTGGCGGCTGTGGAGTGCGCCGCTGCAGCCGGAGCCGCCGTGGGGGGGGGGACGGCCAGGGGGTCTGCAGGCGGAGCGGCGTGGTCGCTCAGGCCGCCCAGAAGTTTCAGGATGAGCCTGCCTGCGGCGGTGCGGGGCATGTCTCGCGGCGGCACGGTCTGGGGGGGCTGTTCCGGCAGGCCCGTGAGGGTCAGGGGGGTGGGCTGCCCGGCTGTTGGCGGCACGGCGGGTGTGGATTTGGGGACGGGCCACGGGGTAGAGGTCACGCGCACAGTCTGCCGCGGTGCAGCGGGCTGGGGGGAAGTGCCGGTCTGCCGGGACGTTGCCGCAGGCCGCGCGTCTGCCTCTGCAGCGGAGGCGGCGGGCTTTGAGGTCATGGGCATGGGCTCGCCCACCCATTCGCCGGCGGTGGCAATGCTGGGGCTCACATAGCGCCGGTGGTCCTGTGCGGACGACGCGGGCTGTGGGTTTGCAGCGGCTGTCGCGCGTGGTGGGGCGTCCACAGCCTTGGGCGCGGCAGCCGGAGAGCGGGCCGGGTTCACGGGCGTGCCCACAGGCATGGGTTCGCCCACCCATTCGTCGGCCAGGTCGTAGTTTGCCCAGCCTGCCGGGCCAGGCATGGCTTGGGCGGCGTTGGGCGGGACAAAGCCGGCCTGGGGTGCGGACGGGGCGGAATCCGACGGGTCTGCAGCGGCCTTAAAAGGCGCGGTGGCCTCAGAAGAAGGCGCGGGCGTTGCCGCCTTTGGCAGGGGCTCCTCCGGCTGCGCGGGCAAAGAGGGGGCCGGCTTGGTCTGGGGGGCGACGTCCGTGGCCTGTCCGGCGGGGATGTCGGTGGACGCCGGGACGGGGGTTGGCCCGGACGGCGCGGCATCGGCTGTGCCCACCGGGGTGAGTACGGCCTCGCCGGGCCGCTGCGCCAGCAGCGCGCCTGCCGCAGCGGCGGAAACTGTGGGTTCCTCCCACTGGGGGCCGCCCAGCCCGGCGGCAACCAGAAATTCGTCCTGCGGCGCGGCTTCTTCCGGCAAGCGCGCTTCCGGCCCGGCCTCCTCCGGCGCAAAGGTTGGCGGTGAAGCGGCGTCGGTTGCGGTCGGGCTCTCCGCAATGACGGCTGCGTCCGCCGGCGTATCAGGCTTGTGCGCAGGGTCGGTCATGGCCGCCGTTGCGGCGTCCGGCGCGGGGCCATCCGTCGCGGCCGCCATGTTGTCCATGTCCGGCTGGTTCGCCAGAACAACAGCGGGCGCAGACAAGGGCGCGGCTTCCAGGGGTGACGCCGCCGCTTCCGGCGGTACGGGGGCTTCCGGGCGGTCGTCCGCGTTGTCCGTCGTCTGCGCCGGGGATGCGGCGTTCTCCTGCGATGTTCTGGCCGTGCGGGCAGCGACCTGTTCCTGCCCCAAAGCAGGGACTGTCGCCACAAGTGCGGCAGGCGCGGCTTTGGGGGCGGCGCCAAAGGGATCTGGCCCGAACAGATCGGGCAGCGGACTGTCTGCCGTCGCCTGGGCTGCTTCCGGCGCAGGCGCTTCTTCGGCTGGCGGCGCGAGGTGCTCCGGATCCGTTGCGTACCGTGCCGCACGAGCGGCGTCCACTGTTTCCGCCGCCTGCGGGTTGGCTGGGGCGAGCGTGGGGGATGCTTCCGCCCGCGGGGAGGCCTCTGCGTCAGGTACGGCCGGGATTGCCGCGGGGGTCAAGGCCGCGCCCTGTTGCGGCGGGTTCAGAACCGGGTCTGGCCCCTCAGAGCCGCTGTGTGTGGGAATGACGACGGGGGGCGTTGCGTCTGTCTGCGTCACCTCCGGTTCCGGCTGTGGGCCGAAAAGGTCCGGCAAGGGGGCAGCTGTGCCGTGGGCGGGAGGGGCGGCGTCTTCGCGGGGCGCGTCTTGGTGCGGCGTGTCTTGGGGAAGCGCGTCGGGCCTTGGCTGCAGGCCGGCTTCGTCCAGAACCTCGCGCAGCGTGGCGGTAAAGGCGGCGGCGTCCAGAGGCGCCAGCAGGGCGTGGGTGTACCCCGTTTCCGCCAAAGCGTCCCAGTGGCGTTGGTTGGGCGTTACGGCCAGGGCCTTGAACACGGGCAGGCCTGCGCGGCGGGCTTCAGCCTCAAAGCGCCCCAGCAGATCGGCCTGAGCCGGACCGTATTGCGGGCGCAGGGCCGTGAGCAGTACGGCGGGGGTGGCGGCATTGCGGCGCAAAGCCTCTTCCAGATCCGGGGCCGCCAGGCAAAGGCAGCCCTGTTCCCGGCACAGACTGGTCAGAGATTCCTGCTCTTCGGCGTCCGCGCCCACTACTGCCACTGTGGGGGTGGGCGCAGGGGCCTCCTCTTCTTCCTCCGCTTCCAGGGGCGTGAGGCGCAGGGTAAAGGCAATGGACGCGCCCTGCGGCCCGCTGTCCACAGTAAGGTAACCGTTGCAGACGCCGGCCAGCTCCCAGGCGCGGAGCAGGGCTTGGCCCGAACGGCTGCGCGGCGGCAGGCCCGCGCCCGTATCTGTAACGGTAAAGAGCAGGTGGCCGGGGTCCGCGCTTTCGGGCACGCGCCGCACGGTCAGGTGTACGGCCCCGTGGGCCGTGGCGCGTACGGCGCTTTCCAGCAGGCCGTCCAGCACCTGGCGCAGGGCTTGGCCCGGTCCTTCATACATATGTCCCAAAAGGGGCGGCAAATACCACGCCAGGCCTATGCCCGCGTTTTCCGCCGCCACGGATACGGCGTCGTGGGCTTCGCGCACCAGGTGCTGCAGGTTGAAGGCTGTACGGGCCGGCGGGCCGGCGGGGGCCTGGGCAAGCGCGCCGGGATTGTCCAGGACGCGCGCCAGTTCGTCGGCGGCGCTGCGCAGATTCTCTGCGTGTTGGCGCACGGCCGGCGGCAGTGCGCAGCCCAGCAGGGCCGTGCCCTCCCGCAAGATTTTTTCCAGCGGCGGGCGCAGGGCTTCTCTGTGCGCCGCCGTTGCCACGTCGGCGGAACGCGTGGGCGTAGGGGCTGCGGGCATGGGGGCTGCGGACGGAGACCAGTCCGAGCCGTCGGGCAGGCCGGAAAGGTCCGACAGCGCATCGCCAGACGCGGGCTCCAGGCTGGGGAGCAGACGCAGATTGGGGTCATCCAGGGGCTGGTCCAGGGTGATGACATCCGGGTTTCCGGAGGCGGCGGATGCCGTCTGGCCGGGCTGAACGGGATCTGTCGCCAAAGCCAGCAGGGGGTCGGCTGCGGGTGCGGCGGCCTTTGTCTGCGCGGCGGCCATGTCTCTGGGCTGGCCCGTGCCCGCGATGAGCAGGGCGCTCAAGGCCGTGCCCCAGAGCGGGGCCGCGGCCAGCAGCCCGGCCGCGTAGCCTTGGTCCAGCCCCAGAATGCTGGCGGCCACGAACAGCGGCGGCACCAGGCAGCCCAGCAGAAAGCGCCGCGCCCCGCCCAGGCCCATAAGCGCCCCGGCCAGGGCCGTGGGCACAAACAGCAGGGCGCCTGCGGGCCAGAGCGCCAGGTAGCGGATCAGCCAGCCGTAGCCGGGCAGCAGCGGCAGCAGGGCCAAGGCCGCGCCGGGCAGGGAAAGCAGCAGAAACTGTACGTCCAGGGCGCGGGAGCGGCCGCGGGTGCGCAGCAGGTGCCGTCCCACATGGGGCAGCAGCATGAGGGCCAGGCCCGGCGAAAGTACGGCGGCTGCCTCAGCCGGGGTTATGCGGCCTTCGCCGTAGGCGGGCATGCCCAGTACGGCCTGGAGCAGGGCCATGCCCACATACAGGGCCGTCCAGGCGCGCCACTGGCCTTTTTCTGAAAGGCCGCGCAGCAGGCAAAGCAGCAGCACTACGCCCAGAGCCAGCACGGCCGCCGTGCCCGCCAGGCTGTCCCAGTTGCTGGCGGCGTCCTGCGGGGTGCGGAGCGTGGGCGCAAACCACGGCCCCGGCAGGCCGTCCAGGCGCAGGAAGCAGGTCCGGGGCTGGTCGGCGGCTTCGGGCAAAAGCAGCACATTGCGCTGGCTGGGCCTGGTTTCGCGCCAGGCGGCGGCCTGGGTCAGGGGGTCGGTGTACGGCGCGTAGAGCACGGGGTCTGCCGGTACGGCGGGGCCCAGGTCCAGCAGCAGGGTGGGCGGGCGCAGCCCTTGCGGCAAGGGGGCAAGGGTAAAGCGTAACCAGAGCACGCCCGTGGTTCGGGGCAGGGCCTGGAGCGTCAGGGGCCGGAAGGCGGCGTTGTTGGCCGGGGCCGCCACTTCATCTACGTCCATGCTGCCCGTGGGGTCCAGAAATGCTTCAAGATAGGGCAGCAGGCCCATGTGGGGCGCGGCGGGCGTGGGCGGTATGGGCCCCGCGGTCACGCGGCAGGGCAGGACGCAGAGGCAGAGCAGGCAAAGCAGCAGAACGCCGACCTGCCGGAGTTTCGTCTTCCGGGCCGTGTCAAGGGCGGCAGGCGCGCAGGGGGAGGCTGCTGCAGGGCGGGGGTACGGGATGACGGTAGTGTGGATGACGCCGGATCCGCGCCGGGACGGGGTCTGCCCGGGAGAACGGCCCGGGCCGGGAAAAAATGCAGTCATGGGTGCTCCGCCTGTATCTTTGCCAAGGGCGCTTACTGCAATTGCCGGATGAGATCGGCCACCGCCTTGCCGTCAGGAGCGTGCGCCGCGGGGTTGACCGCCAGCAGGCGCTGCCAGGCTTTGAGCGCTTCATTTTTGCGCTTGAGGTCGTAGTAGAGGACCACGCCCTCGTTGAACATGGCGTTTTCATGACGCGGATTAACGGTGGAGGCGCGGCGGAAGTCGGCCACGGCCTTTTCAAATTCTCCCAGTTCCCGGTGCATGATGCCCAGGTCGGTGAGCACGTCGGGGTCGTCCGGAGCTAGAGCCAGGGACCGCTCATAGGCGGATGCGGCCTTGCGGGCCTGCCCTGTGTCAAAGTAGAGGTTGCCCAGGCTGGTCCAGAGGGCGGCCTTGTCCGGGGCGGCGAGCACGGCTTTTTCCAACTCCGCGATTTTGGCGGCGAGCTCCGGCGGCATGGGCGGTTGGTTTTCCTGTGCGGCAGAAGGCGCGGCAGAAGGCGCTGGCGGGGCCGCGGGCGCGGCCTGTCGTCCGGGGCCGGAATCCGACGCGGGCGCAAACAGGGCAGGCGCCAGAGAGCCCACATAGAGGCCCAGCACCAGGGCCAGAGCTACGGCCAGGCCGAAGACCAAGGGGCTGACGGCGCGCTTGTGCGGCGTGCCGTCCGTTCCTGGCGCGGAGGAATCCTGCCCGGCGGCGGGGGCCTGCCTTGCGTCCGGGGTGGACTTGGGGGTGGGGGCGTCGCCCTTGTTGCTCTGTGCACTGGCCATGAAAAACCTCCTGACAGCCGACGCGCGGCCGGTTTACCTGCAAGGCAGCCTACAACCTGCGTCAGAAAGTGGCAAGTCCGCCGGGGCCGGGGCTGCTCTTACGGCTGGCGCGCCGCCCCCTTGAGGCTTCATAAAAAGGGTTGGGCGCGCGCGGAAGTTCGCGCGCTTTTCATTTGAATATTGCGGCTGTTCCGGGTATGCTGTGCGGGCTCTGCGGGCGGGTTCGGCTGTGTCGGCGGCCCGGCGCGAGCTGCGGAGGGATGGCAGAGCGGTTGATCGCGGTGGTCTTGAAAACCATTTGGGGTTTACGCCCCACGGGGGTTCAAATCCCTCTCCCTCCGCCAGAATATGGCTCCACAAAGCCCTGCAAGGCCTATCGCGCCTTGTGGGGCTTGTTTTATTATTCCCTGCTGCGTCCCGGCCAACGCCGCCCCGCCGCCCTTGGCCGCGCTGCGGAAAAGCGGTACAGTGACGCCGTGGGCAAAGCATTATCCCTCTTGCAACAGGAATATGGTGCATCCAATGGAAAAAATGAAAATCGTCCCTTTTGACTACGCCAAAGACATTTTTGCGGCCCTGCCCAAGGGCGTGTTGCTCACCACCAAGGCCGGCGACAATGTCAACAGCATGGTCATCGGCTGGGGAACCCTGGGCCTTGAGTGGCAGACCCCCATTTTTATTGCCTTTGTGCGCGAACACCGCTTTACCAGGGAGCAGCTGGACAAGAATCCGGAATTTACCGTCAACGTGCCGGTGGGTCCGTACGACAAAAAAATCATCGGCGTGTGCGGGGGCAAGTGCGGCAGGAATATGGACAAGATTCAGGCGGCCGGGCTCACGCTGGTTGCGCCGGAGGTCGTGTCCGTGCCGGCCGTCAGGGAGTTTCCGTTGACGCTGGAATGCAAGGTCGTCTACAGCCAGCAGCAGGATCTGGCCGCCCTGACTCCAAAGTTTAAGGACGCCTGCTATCCGCAGGATGTGGACGGCTCTGCCGTGGGTTCCAACCGGGACGCACATATTGCCTATTACGGCGAAATCGTCAGCGCGTACATCCTCAAGTAGATTTCTTGCGAAACGGCGAAGGACGCCTTTGAGGGCAGCGTGTTCCTGAAGGCGTCCTTTTTATTTGATGAAGACCCCCAGCACGCGGCCCACCAGCGGGGCCAGCAGTACAATGGTGTAGATGCGCACCAGGTGGTAGACCATGACTATGGGCGCTTCCTGTCCTGTGCCGCCCGAAAGAGCCACCATGGCATTGAAGCCGCCGGGGCTGGTGGCCAGATACGCGCCGCCCACGGAGAGCGCCCCGCTGCGCGCTACAACCCAGGTGCAGATAATCCCTGCCAGCATGATCATGCTGGTGGAAAGCAACATCACCGGCCAGGTGTCGCGTACCGCCTCCAGCATGCCGGGGTTGTACATATTGCCCACCAGAACGCCCACGCAGCCATAGACCACAAACCTGAGCCAGTGCGGCGTGGGCGGCGTGGTGACGCTGCCCATGCTTTTGAACAGGATGACAGCCAGCATGGCTCCGGTCATGGCGCCGCCGGGCAGGTTAAAGTGGTCAAATAGAGCGCTGCCGACCAGCCCTACCACAAACAGCAAGACAATAGTTCCCATAGGCGTGTCCTCGGTTTATCCCTGCGCAGCGGCCGCTGCGCTTACATCAAGTTTATGGTAGAGTGGATGGAGACCAAGTGTCTGTGTATACTTTGCTGAAAGATCTGCCCGCATGTTTTTTTATAAATCCAGTTGTATCCCGTTGTGAGAAACTGGTATAAAATAAGAGAATTGTCACATTTTTGTTGTGCAGCTCTTGTGCAAGTCTTATGGAATCTGAATTTTCAAAGAAGTTTTTTGCATCCATTGTTATGATTGGAAAATTAAACTGTTTGGCGATCCCGAGCTGTTTAATACCCCAAACACAATAAGCTGGATATTTAATGCCTGCTCTGAGGGCTTTTAGGTAGTCTTGAGGGCTGAAGACTTCAACTATCATCCTGTTTTGATATGGTATTTCTTGTAGTAGTAGTTTATAGTTTCTAATTTTATCTGTTATTAAAATTAAGTCCGGATGTTCTTTCATGATGGTTGCAATTTCTTCTCCGGAAATAACAGTGTATTTTTGTTTTATGTTTTGATTTTTTGCGGTGCTGAGTGGTAATGGTTTGTCTGCTGTGTCGCGCAGGTCGGTGATACTTTTAAAATGTTTCCAGTCATGTCCACCGATGATGTGGTTATCAGATGTTTCTAACATATCAATTTCTATAAATTGGAATCCTCGTTCTAGCGAATTCAAGATGGCTTCAAGGCTATTTGTGTATGTAAACTCCCCTATTCCTCCCCCATGGGCAATGTAACAGGCTGGGTTTGTATAGCCATTGTTGACGTAAAATTTATTTAAATCGGTACGATTATCTAATATTGAAGCGATTTCTCTTTGTAATATTGCTGTACTATAATAGTTCTTAACTTTATATATAAGTTTTTTTATTGGATACGTCGTAACTAGTATTAGTAATAAAATTATTATTATCTTTTTCATTTTGTGTAATTTGTAAGTTTTTTATATGAAAAATTGTCTTAGTGGGAACGGCGTATTTTTTGATGCAATCAATAAAATGTTTCATAGAGTGCACTTTTTCCCATTAAGATGCTGTTCAGCTTGTCAGTTCCCAGTTGTTGCAACAGGCTCGACCGTGAGGAAAAAAGGCTGACTCCCAGCCCAAATTGATCATTATTCCATTTTGCGCCTGCGCATTGTAGGATGGTAGGCGCCATATCCAGCGCGGAAATTTTTTCATGCCTTTTGTTTTCCGGTAAGGGAGGGATGGCTCCATAAAAGAGGTTGTATATGGTGCGCGGAGTATTGGGCGGTAAGAACTCTGGATTGCCCATAAAAGCATGATCTCCGAGCAAAATATACACGGTATTGTCGCTGGTGTTTTTGAAAAACTGCTCGGAAAACGCCCCTAGATGTAGAGTGTCAATACGTTGTTCACCCTCGCTCCAATTTTGAAGCCGGAGGTTTCCTGCCAAGAGCCGTGTGAGGACGCGAATAATTGTAGTGATGCGTCCATATGGGCAAGTTGGCTGCCCTTTTCCATGAGTGGGTGTA